>NZ_JBYCLB010000545.1:0-6065 GCF_057473705.1 Mycobacterium sp. TH-M15
ACGATTTCGGCACCGACGACGACAACTACCGGCAAGCGCTCGCGGTGCTGCTGGAGTCCTACCGGGACGAAGCCGAGCTGACCGAACTGGGCAGCAAGATGAACCGGTTCTTCCTGCGCGGCGCCCTAGTCGCCCGACTCCTCGCCGAGCGGGGCTTCACACAGCACCCGGAGCACGCCGACGTCACCATCGAACGGCCGATCTTCGTCACCGGCCTGCCACGCACCGGCACCACCGCGCTGCACCGGCTGCTCGGCGCCGACCCGGCACACCAGGGCCTGGAGATGTGGCTCACCGAGTTCCCCCAGCCACGACCGCCGCGCGACAGTTGGGACACCAACCCGATCTTCATCCAGGCCCGGGACCGCTACACCGAGCATCACGACGAGAACCCGGACTACACCGGCCTGCACTTCATGAGCGCCGACGGCCTCGAGGAGTGCTGGCAGCTGCTGCGCCAGTCGCTGCACTCGGTGTCCTACGAGACCCTGGCCCACCTGCCCAGCTACGCGCGGTGGCTGGCCGAGCAGGACTGGACGCCGTCGTATCGACGGCACCGCAAGAACTTACAGCTGATCGGGCTGAACGACACCGGGAAGCGCTGGGTGCTGAAGAACCCCAGCCACCTGCACGCGCTGGACGCGATCATGGCCGTCTACCCGGACGCGCTGGAGGTGCAGTGCCACCGGCCACCGGAGACGATCATGGCGTCGATGTGTTCGCTGGCCCAGCACACCACCGCCGGCTGGTCCACCGGCTTTGCCGGCGCCCGGATCGGCGAAGACGAGCTGGACACCTGGGTTCGTGGGTTGACCCGGTTCAACACCGAACGTGCCAAACATGATCCGGCGCAGTTCTGCGACGTCGACTACATCGACTTCGTCGCCGACCCGCTGGGAACCGTGGCGGGCGTGTACCGACACTTCGGCCTCCCGCTCTCCGAGGAGGCCCGGGCGGCGATGGCCGCCGACTACGCCGCCAGCCGGACCGGTCCGCGGGCGCCGAAACACCGTTATGCGCTGGCCGACTACGGGTTGAGCACCGCTGTGGTCAGGGACCGCTGCGCCGGGTGCGCGCGCACCGGGGGTTAGTCGAGGTCCTCGGTCGGGTCGGGGGCGAGCCCCAACCGGCCTGAATCGGCGGCCTGCTGGATGCTCGCGGACAGGTGCGGGCAGCCGCGGGTCCGGCTGGTGTTCTGTCCGGCACGCACCTGCTCGGCGAAGTAGGTGCACCGGTGCAGCGAAGCCGAGTCCCACTGCACCGCGGTGTATCCCGGCGCCATCAACTTCACCTCGACACTCGCCCCGCAGTGCCCGCAGGCAACCGGTGTCAGCCCGGCGTGCAGGTACTGGTCGGAGTCGCGTGCGGTGGCGGCTCGCATCGCCTCATACTGCTCCGGGTTCACCGGAAACAGTGGCTCGCGCGAAGCCGGCCGATACAGACCGCCGTCTTCGGCGGCCGGCTCGTCGTCGTGGTCGTCGTGCGCCCGGTAGAGCACCAGCGTCGATTCGGCGATCTCCGTGACGTCCGGGATGCCCGGCTTCTCGTCGCTGGGGCTCATGACGGACCGGTTAGTCGGCCGCGACCGGCTCGGCGTCGGCCTGCAAACGTAGGTTCTCGTCGATCTCCGCCTGCCAGTTCTGGTTGGCCGCCGTCGGGTCGATCTCGATCTCGAAGCGATCGGTCATCTCCGGGGTGACGTCGGCGGCGTCGACGTAGAACTGCGAGTACCAGCGCCGCAGTTGGTACACCGCGCCGTCCTCCTCGACCAGCAGCGGGTTTTCGATACGGCTCTTGTGCGTCCAGATCTCGACGTCTTGCAGGAAGCCCTTGCTGACGCCGTCGGTCATCACCTCGGCCAGCTTCTGCGTCGTCTCCTCGTCGAGGCCCTTGGGTTTCTGCACGATGACCCCCCACATCAACCGGAACTGGGTCTGGCTGACCGGGTAGTGGCAGTTGATCAGGATGGATTCGGTCTTGAATCCGCTGTAGCTGTTGTGCAGCCAGTTGATCATGAACGACGGTCCGAAGTAGGACGCCTCCGAGTCCAGTTCGGCGCCGGCGTACTGGGTGCCCATGCCGCCGATGTCCGGCCGGCCGATGTTGTGCAGGTACTGCGAGGCGACGTGGCCCTCGAAGACGTTCTTGAAGTAGGTGGGCATCCCGAAGTGGATGTAGAAGAAGTGCGCGAAGTCGGTGACATTGTCGATGATGTCGCGGCAGTTGGAGTCGATCAGCATGCTGTTCCAGCTCCAGTCGGTCCAGTCGTCACTGGCCGCCTCCGGCATCTCGGGAATGCGCACCTGGGGCTGTGGCGGGTTGCCTTCCGGGTCGTGCCAGATGAACAGCAGACCGCCGCGCACGTCGGTCGGGAACGACCGGGTGCGGGCGGCTCGCGGGGTGCGTTTGGCGTAGGGGACCAGTGCGCACTTGCCGTCGCCGGCCCAGCGCCAGTCGTGGAACGGGCAGGCGACGTTGTCGCCCTTGATCGATCCGCGGCTCAGGTCACCGCCCATGTGCCGGCAGTAGGCATCCAGGCAGTGCGGCTCGCCCTGGGGGTCACACCACACCACCAGTTTGGCGCCGAAGGCGTGCACCGAGTGCGGTTTGCCGTCCCGGAACTCGGTCATCGGGCCGAGGCAGTGCCAGCCCCGGGCGTACCGGTCGGGGAGGGTGCCGGTGTCGATCTCACGGACTTCGCTGCTGCCGTTGGTACCCACGTGTTGCCTCCCAGCACTAGTTCCTAACTAGAACACGTTACAGTTTTGTTTCCGGGTAGCGCAATAACCGCTGTTCGACTGCGGTATACCTGGACGATGCCACTGTTCTCATTCGAAGGTCACTCTCCGAAGGTCGACCCGGCCGCGTTCGTCGCACCGACGGCCACCCTGGTCGGTGACGTCACCGTGGAGGCCGGCGCCTCCGTCTGGTTCGGCGCGGTGCTGCGCGGTGACGACGCGCCGATCATCGTTCGGGAAGGCGCCAACGTGCAGGACGGGTCGGTGCTGCACGCGCCACCGGGGGTACCCACCGACATCGGGCCGGGGGCGACGGTCGCCCACGCCTGCGTGGTGCACGGTGCTCACGTCGGCGCCGAGACGCTGATCGGCAATCACGCCACCGTGCTCGACGGCGCGGTGATCGGCTCCCGCAGTCTGATCGCGGCCGGCGCGGTGGTCTCCCCGGGAACCCGGATTCCGGACGCGGTGCTGGTGATCGGCGCGCCGGCGGTGGTCAAGGGCCCGATCGCCGGGACCGGGGCGGAGTTCTGGGTGAACGCCAACCCGGGGTTCTACCAGGCGCTGGCGAATCGCTACCGGGACGGGCTGGAGCAACTGTGAGCGCGGCCGAGCACCCATCGCGGGTTATCCCATGGAGGATCCGTCCGAAGGCGCCGGGCCGTCTGACGGCGCATCGCCGTTCGAGTGCGGCGGGGTGGTGCCAAATTTCAGCGAGCCGGCTACGGCCCGGCGCCGGTCACCGCCGTCGCAGTCCCGGGGCTTAGTCCGAACTCATCTGCGAGAGCATCATCAGTGACGAGTGCGACAGCTTCCAGCCGTCCTGGTCGACGAACTTCAGGTTGACCGAACGCGGGGTCAGCTTCGGGCTGGACGCGGTCACCTCCGCGGTGGCGGCCCCGGGGCCGTCCGGCTGGATGTTGGCCGCCGAGATCGTCAGCGGCAGCTTGCCGTTCTCGCGGCCCTTCTTCATCCGCCCGTCCATGACGGTGCGCTCGATCGCGCCGAGACCGCCCTCGACGTATCCGGACTTCTCCGACGCCGGGACATTCGGGTCGGCGATGCCACTGAGCAGGCTGACCACCTGGTCGGCGGTGGGCACATCGGCGGCCGGTGCCAGTGGCAGCGGAACGCCGAACACCGCCAGCTCTACGCCGGAGGCAGCGGGCGTGACCCCAGTGCCCTCGCCCGCTCCCGCGGCCAGCGCCCCGATCGCCGCGATCGCCGCGACGCCCCCGACCAACGATTGTGCATACATGACTGTCCTCCCGAAGCTTTTGATACATCGATAAATGATCGATACGTCAGTGAATCTAACAGCGGTATCGCCACGGCCGCTTGGTGATTCGCGGTGATCTCCGCGTCACCACGACCGATCGGGAGAGCTGCGTCACCCGCGCAGGCCGCGGTGACGGTCGTCGCTCGACGGGCGCTACAGCGGTTCGCTGTAGCTGAGCAGCACCCGGATGAACAGGTCCGCCCGATCTTGCCACACCGATTCGGAATCCGGTTCCATCAGGCACTGCGTGCTGGTTCCGTCGTGCACGGCGACCAGCGCGCGGCCCAGTGCATGCAGATCCGACGCATGGCGCCCCGCCGCCTCCAGGGCCTTCGCCAGAATCGGCAGCAGCGCGTCGAGCACCCGCTCCTCTCGATCGACGATCGCGCCCTTCAGCGCCGGGTTGCGCAGGGCGTGCGCGGTGAATTCGGCGCTCACCCGATACCAGTTGTCGTCGACCGGGATGCTGGAGATCAACCGTCGGGCGTACGCCTCCAGTTCGTCCCAGGACTCCGGCCGCTGCGCCTCGGCGCCCACGGCCTCGCCGAAGGCGGCGGTCAGTAGCTCGGTGTTCTGCTCCCACATCGCCAGAAACAGCTCGTCGAGCGAGGCGAAGTTGGAGTAGAACGCGCCGCGGGTGAATCCTGCGTGCTCACAGATCTGCTCGACCGTCGAGCGGCCGAACCCTTCCTGCGCGAACACGTGAAACGCCGCCCCGATCAGTCGCGCCCGGGTCTCGGCCCGCCGGCGGGTGATCCGCTTGGCCGGTGGGCGCCGCGCTGGGGAGCCCGGGCTCACACCGGCGTCGCCGTCGCGGCAGCCCGCTCCAACTCCCAATACGCCCGCAACGCAATCAGCTCACCGGCCTCGTTCACCCGGTAGGTGAACACCCCGTCGGTGGTGATCCGGTGGCCCGCCATGGTGATCACGATCGAGCCGACGTTGGCCTCCTCGTTGCCACAGCAGAAGCTGTCGGTGAACCGGAAGTCGATGGTGTCGGTCGGGGCGATCGCCTTGTCCCAGAACGCGCTTATCGCGTCGCGGCCGCGGTGCCCGGTGCCCTCCGGATCGAAGTGCGACGGGCCGATCGGGTCCTCGACGACGGCGTCGTCGGCGAAGACCGCCAGCCAGGCCGCCTTGTCCTTGGTCCGCACCGCGGCCCGGGAACGCTCGCCGGCAACGTGCGCGGGGTGTTCGTGGTTCATGCGTGTGTCCTCTCGGGCTTGTCGGATCCCACCACCCACATCGAGTAGTACTGCGAGCCACCGCCGTAGGCGTGGCCCAACGCTTTGCGCGCGCCGGGAACCTGGTGGTCGCCGGCCTTGCCCATCACCTGGATGGCGGCCTCGGCGAACCGGATCATCCCGGAGGCGCCGATCGGGTTGGATGACAGCACCCCACCGGACGGATTCACCGGCAGCTTCCCGCCGATCGCGGTCTCGCCGGCCTGGGTGAGCTTCCAGCCCTCGCCGTCGGCGGCGAAGCCCAGGTTCTCCAGCCACATCGGTTCGAACCAGGAGAACGGCACGTAGATCTCGGCCGCGTCGATCTCGTCGATCGGGCTTTCGATACCGGCCTCTTTCCACAGCGCGGCCGCGGCGTCCCGGCCGGCCTGCGGGCTGACCTGATTGCGGCCTGCATAGGCCAGCGGCTCGGTGCGCAGCGCGGTGGCGTGAATCCAGGCCACCGGTGCGCCGGCGGCGACCCGCGCGGCGGCGGTGGCTTCGTCGCCGATCACCACCGCGCAGGCACCGTCCGACGACGGGCAGGTCTCGTCGAACCGGATCGGATCCCACAGCATCTGGGATGTCATCACCTTCTCCACCGTGATGTCCGGCTGGTGCAGATGGGCCAGCGGATTCTTGGCGCCGTTGCGCCGGTCCTTGACCGCGACCATCGCGCCGATGTTCGCCGGCGCGCCGGAGTTGTGGATGTAGGCCCGCACGTGCGGGGCGAAGTACCCGCCGGCCCCGGCGCCGACCGGCTTGGTGAACGGCACCGGGATGGAGAGCCCCCACATGGCATTGGACTCGGACTGCTTCTCCCAG
>NZ_JBYCLB010000546.1:0-2655 GCF_057473705.1 Mycobacterium sp. TH-M15
CGCTGGAGCACTTCGGTAACGCCCCCGAGCAGGGCCTGGACACCGACGGTTTCTTGATGATGGCGCACACCAACCCGCCGCAGAAGCTGGCCAAGCAGGCACGTATCATGGCCGACGGTGGCTGCCAGTGCGTGTACGTGGTGGACTCGGCCGGCGCGCTGGTGCTGGAGGGCGTGGCCGACCGGGTCTCCGCGCTGGTTGCCGAGCTCGGTGACGACGCCCAGGTCGGTTTTCACGGCCACGAGAACCTCGGCATGGGGGTGGCCAACTCGGTGGCGGCGGTGCGGGCCGGCGCCAAGCAGATCGACGGCTCCTGCCGACGGTTCGGCGCCGGCGCCGGCAACGCGCCGGTGGAGGCGCTGATCGGGGTCTTCGACAAGATCGGTGTGAAGACCGGGATCGACTTCTTCGACATCGCCGACGCCGCCGAGGACGTGGTCGCCCCGGCGATGCCCGCCGAGTGCCTGCTGGACCGCAACGCGCTGATCATGGGCTACTCCGGGGTGTACTCCAGCTTCCTCAAGCACGCCGTGCGCCAAGGCGAGCGCTACGGGGTGCCCGCCCACGAGCTGCTGCACCGGGCCGGCCAGCGCAAGCTGATCGGCGGCCAGGAGGATCAGCTGATCGACATCGCGCTGGAGATCAAGCGCGAGGAACAAGAGGCCAAAGCGGCCGGGGCCAAGTAACCGAACGTCGCGTTCATGCCAGAGCCGCCACGGTGAACGGGCTGCGCAGCAGGTAGCGGCTGGTCGGCAGTCCTTCCTACCTTGGCGACGGTGATAACTGCTCGTGGACCCGTGCAACCCGGTCACGGTCGGCATCAAGTCCGACCAGATCCAGGTGGTCAAACCCCTCAAAGGACTCCGACGCCGACGCCGGGGCCGACTTGGGGCCACCGCCGCGCCGGTGTCACCGCCCCCGGCCCGGGTGCGGCTTCGACCCGCCGAGTTGCGCGGTTACCGCGTCGGCGGCCGCCACCAGCCGACCGCCCCGTCTGGTGATCTCAGCGTCGCTCAGTGCCCGGTCGACCTGCAGTGACACCACCATCACCTGCCGCTGGTGATGGTCGAAGACCGGCGCGGAGATGACGCTGATCTCCTGTCGCCGGCGACTGGAGTCACCACCCGCATCGCGTAGGTAGACCCGCTCGCCGATATCGGAGACCAGCTCACCGAGGAGCGCCTGCAGTTCGTCGGGCAGGTCGCCGGCGAGCCCGGCCATCAGCGTGTAGAGGCGCCGCCCCCCGGGGGTGAGGCGTTCGACCAGATAGCCGGTTGCCCGGCACTCCGCGACGACCCGGTCCAGCCGTTCCGGATCGGTGCGCAGCGGAATGGTCGGCTCCCGGGCCAGCCAGTCGCGCAGCGCGTCGTCGTCCCAGAGCACGAACATCAGCCCGACCGGCGGCGCGAACGGGTAGCTCTGCCCGGCCCGCACCGCCGCCTTGGCGTCCGGTGGCGCGACCAGCTCCAGCACCGTGATCCGCTCGTCGACCACCGCCGACAGCGCCGCGGTGGTGCCGAAGGCCGCCGACAGCCGCCGGAGCTCTTCGCGGGCCGCCGGGCTGACCCGCAGCGCGTCCTGGGCGGCGTGGCCCAGCGCGATCAGCGCCGGACCCAGCCGGTAGGTCTTCTCCGGTGTGTCGCGGACCAGATAGCCGGCGTCGGTCAGCGCGGTCACGATCCCCAGGCAGGTCGGTTTGCTCAGATCCAGCCGCCGGGCCAGCTCGGAGAGGCCGAACCGGTCATGCGGATGGCGGGCCAGGAAGTCCAGGACGGCCACCACCCGTGCGGTCGGCGGGGAGGTTCGAACCGAGCGGTCGTGTTGCGGCATCGCGGCGCCTGTTCTAGGGTGTGGTTCAACAATTCTACCGATACGGTTCATTATTGAACCACAAAGGATGTGTCGATGTACTCCGAGCCGCTGGCTCAGGCGATCACCGAGGCGGAGCGCCTGATCGCCGAGGCGCCGCACGTCGAGACCGAAGCCGACCTGGCCGAGGGATTGCAGTACCTGGCGGGCTGCATCGCCGCATGCACGCACCTGGCGTTCGGCTCCGAGCGCGATCACCCGTTCCTGCTGTCGGGCACCGGGCCGTTCACCAAGCAGGGCCTGGACAACCCGGACACCCTCTACTTCGGGACCGTGCTGCGGGCCGGTCACGACTACCTGGTCACCGGTGAGCGCGGTAGCACCACCGACCTCAGCTTCCAGCTGCTGGGCGGCGAGTACACCGACGCCCAGGTGCCGGCCAGCGAGGCCGCTTTCGACGACCGCGAGTTGGAGATCGCGGCCGACGGCAGCTTCGAGTGGCGCTTCCGCCCGGAGAAACCGGCTCAACTGGTGATCCGCGAGGTGTACGGCGACTGGTCGCAGCGGCGCGGCAGCATCGCCATCTCCCGGCCGGACACCGCGGGAACGGCACCGCCGCCGCTGACCCGGGAACGGATCGAGCGGCGCTATGCCGCGGCGGGAAAGCAACTCGTCAACCGGGTCAAGACCTGGCTGGCGTTTCCGCAGTGGTTCTACCTCAACCTGCCGGCCAACACCATGGTCGAGCCGCGGATCACCCCGGGCGGGCTCACCACCCAGTCCTCGTCGGCCGGGCACTTCGAGCTGGCGCCGGATCAGGCGCTGGTGATCACCGTGCCGGCCGGC
>NZ_JBYCLB010000547.1:0-2598 GCF_057473705.1 Mycobacterium sp. TH-M15
CGCAACAGGTCGCGCCGCCGCCGGCGGCACCTCGCCCGGCACCGCCACCACCGGCCGCGCCTCGCCCGGCACCGCCGATCCCGCCGCAGGCACAGCCACCGGAACCACCGCCGCCGCCGTTCCCGCCGCAGGCGCCGCCGCCGCCGCCGGCGGCGGACAGCTAGCCGGTGAGCGTACGGATGGATCCACAGCGCTTCGACAGCCTGGTCTCCGACGCGCTGGACCTGATCCCGCCCGAACTCGCCGACGCGATCGACAACGTCGTGGTGCTGGTGGAAGACCGCAATTCCGACGAACCGGACCTGCTCGGCCTCTATCACGGGGTGGCGTTGACCGAACGCGACTCCAACTACGCCGGCTCGCTGCCGGACACGATCACCATCTACCGTGAGCCGCTGCTGGAGATGTGCGACTCCGACACACAACTGGTGAACGAAGTAGCCGTCACGGTGATCCACGAGATCGCCCACCACTTCGGCATCGACGAGGACCGGCTGCACGAACTGGGCTGGGGCTGACCACCGGGGCCGCCACCCCGGCGTGGCGTCGCCCGGCCTGTCGGTTCCGGCTGCTAAGAACGATTCATGGCTGATCGCTGCCGAACCTGTCGGGCGGGGCTGGACCACTGCCACGGCACCCTCGTCCACCACCCGGTCGGCGCCACGGACTGCACCGAGGACGGCTGCCCCGGAGCCGGGATCGTTCCGCACGACTTCGCGGTCGACTGCGACGCCGTCGGCTGCCACTGCTGCGCCGAGCGGTCGCCGGCCGTGGCGGTCTGATCCGGCAGGCAGTCAGCCGATCGGGTCGGTGCGGCCCGGATCGGCGACCACGGCGCCGGATTCCGTGCCGGGCTGGAACGGCGCCGTCAGCGTGCCCCACTGAACACAGCTCCAACGTCCGTCGGTCACCGGGGCCAACACCACCGCCTCGGTGTTGGCCAGCTGGTGATCGAGGACGAACTCGCCGTCCACGCCGGCCAGCACCGCCGCGACCAGCCGGATCGCCGCCCCGTGGCTGACCACCACGATGTCGCCGGCCCAGTCGTCGTCGTCGAGATAGCACATCCGCAGATCGGCCAGCACCGGCAGGTAACGGCCCAGCACCTGGTCCGCGGTCTCCCCGTCGGGCAGCGCCACGCCGTGCTCGCCACGGTGCCAGCGCTGGTAGACGCGGTTGAATTCGTCGATCGCGTCGTCGTCGTTGCGGTTCTCCAACACCCCGACCTGCACCTCGTGCACGCCGGCCAGCTCACGGACCGGAAGACCCAGCCGGTCGCCGATCCCGGCGGCGGTCTGGGCCGCCCGGACCGCCACCGAGTGCGCCACCAGGGCCGGCCGCCACGACGCCGACAGGGTGAACGCCCGCGCCTGGTCGTGACCGAGCGGGGTCAGCTCCGAGCCGGGCGGGCGGGTGTCCAGGCGGCGTTCGACGTTGCCGATCGACTGCCCGTGCCGCACCAGCACCAACCGCCCGCTCATCGAGGCGTCTCCGAGGTGATCGGCCACGACCCCAGGAATCGCACGCCGGTGCAGCACCCGCGCAGCGCCTGCAGCGCCGCACCGATGGCGGCGTCGTCGATGTGCCCGATGCAGTCCAGGAAGAACAGGTAGGTGCCCAGGCCGGAGCGGGTCGGCCGGGATTCGATCCGGGTCAGGTTGATACCGCGGATACCGAACTCGGTCAGCGCCGCGGCCAGCGAGCCGGGGCTGTTGGCGACCCACAGCACCACCGATGTCCGGTCGGCGCCGCTGCGCGGGGGTGGCCGGCCCGGCGAACCGACGAGCACGAAGCGGGTGCGCGCGTTCGGTTCGTCGACCACCCCGTCGGCCAGGGTCGGCAAGCCACACTGGGCGGCCGCCAGCGCGGTGCTCACCCCGGCGTCGGCGGCACCGTCGGCGACCTGTCGTGCCGCCGCGGCGTTGGAGCCGGCAGGCACCACCCGGGCGCCGGGCAGATGGCCGGAGAGCCAGCGCCGGACCTGCGCCGCGGCCACCGGGTGCGCCGCCACGGTGGCGACGTCGGCGGGGTTCCGGCCCGGCGCAATCACGATCGAGAAGGTCACCGCCAGCGTGGTCTCGGCGACGATCTGCAGCGGCGAGTCCGCCGCCAGACTGTCCAGCGTGGGCGAGACGCCCCCCTCGATGGAATTCTCGATCGGCACGCAGGCGTAGTCGGCCGACCCGGACCGGACGGCGTCCAGCGCGGCCGGTGTGCTCGCGCTGGGCACCGGCTGCACATCGGGTGCTAAACCGCGGTCGGCGCCGGGAACCAGACCCGCCGCGGTCAGCTGGTTCAGCGCCGCTTCGGTGAATGTTCCCGCCGGACCGAGATAGCTGATGCGGGCCACCGGTCAACCCTATCGGCCGGCATCCGCTGCCGGCCGGCGTCGGGGCGGCGATCCCGGCACGTGCCGAGGCGGGTGCCGACGGGTTGCGAAACATCCCCGACGTAGTTAAGTTAGGCTTGCCTTATTTATCGAAAGGATCGCGTATGCCCCCGGCAACAGGCACCGTCCCGTCGACCGCCGAACGAATCCGCAGCGCCTGCGTGCGCGCTCGCGCGCTGCTGGCCTTGGACGGCGCCGACCCGGTCAGC
>NZ_JBYCLB010000548.1:0-4263 GCF_057473705.1 Mycobacterium sp. TH-M15
CGACAACATCCATGCCAGCGCGGTGCAGCTGGAGGTGAACACCCTTTTCCAGTCACTGACCGACACCCTGAACAAGATCGAGCCGGTGAAGCTCAACGGGACGCTGAGCGCGCTGGCCGAGGGGCTGCGCGGCAACGGCGACAACCTGGGCGCGGCGATGGCCGGGCTGAACACCTACCTGGGCAAGCTGAACCCGAAGCTGCCCGCGATGGAGAACGATTTCCGGCTGTCGGCCCGGGTGGCCGGGTACTACGGCGACGTCGCCCCGGACCTGGTGACCGTCCTGGACAACCTGCCGTCGATCAACAAGACCATCGTCGACCAGCGGGCCAACCTGACCAAGACGCTGCTGGCCACCACCGGCCTGGGGCGCAACGCCTACGAGACCCTGGCCCCCGGCGCCGACGACTTCATCGCCGGGGTGACCCGGTTCCGCGCGCTGAGCAGCCTGCTGGCCGAGTACTCGCCGGAGTTCGGCTGTCTGTTCAAGGGGCTGGCCCTGGGGTACGCCCGATTCGGGCCTTCGATCGGCGGCACCAACCCGGCGCTGTTCGTGCACTCCAGCTTCATCCCCGGCGCGCCGGCCTACACCTACCCGGAGAGCCTGCCGGTCGCCAACGCCACCGGCGGCCCGAACTGCCGCGGGCTGCCGGACATCCCCAGCAAGAACTACGGTGGCTCCTGGTACCGGTCGCCGTTCCTGGTGACCGACAACGCCTATATCCCCTTTCAGCCGAACACCGAGCTGACTTTCGACCCGCCGTCGACGGCGCAGTTCCTGTTCAACGGCGCCTTCGCGGAACGGGACGAGTACTGATGAGCTACCGGGGAACGCCGATCAAGGTGGCCGTCTTCACGGTCGCCATGCTGCTGGTGTCGGTATTTCTGGTGGTGATCTTCGGCGAGTTCCGGTTCGCCGCCGGCCACACTTACCACGCCAGGTTCGAGAACGCGTCCCGGCTCACGGCCGGCCAGGACGTCCGGATCGCCGGCATCCCGGTGGGCACCGTCAGGTCGGTGAAGCTGGCCCCGGACCACAGCGTCGACGTCACCTTCGACGTCAACCGGCGCTACCAGCTCTACGACTCGACCGAGGCGCTGATCCGCTACGAGAACCTGGTCGGTGACCGCTACCTGGAGATCACCTCCGGCCCCGGCGAGCTGAACAAGCTGCCGCCCGGCGGCACCATCACGCACACCCAGCCGGCTCTGGACCTGGATGCCCTGCTCGGCGGGCTGCGTCCGGTGCTCAAGGGCCTGGACGGCACCAAGGTGAACGAGATCAGCGGCGCGATCCTCGAGCTGCTGCAGGGTCAGGGCGGCGCCTTGTCGCAGCTGCTGAGCAGCACCGGCTCGTTCACCCACGTCCTGGCCGCCCGCCAGCAGCTGATCGGCGAGGTGATCGACAACCTGAACGCGGTGCTGGGCACCGTGGATGCCAAGCGGGCGCAGTTCGACGCCAGCGTTGACCGGCTGCAGCAGCTGCTCAGCGGCCTGGCCGCCGGACGGGACGCCGTCGCGGGCGCGATCGGCCCGCTGGCCTCGGTCGAGACCGACCTGACCGAGGTGCTGCGCCGGGGCCGCCGGCCGATCCAGGGCCTGATCGAGAACGCCCGGCCGTTCGCGACGGTGCTGAACAAGCGGAAAGACGAGCTCAACGAGGTGATCGACCCGCTGGAGGAGAACTACCTGCGGCTGAACGCGCTGGGCGCCTACGGCTCGTTCTTCAACATCTACTACTGCACGATCGCGGTGAAGTTCAACGGGCCGGCGGGCAGCGACATCCTGCTGCCGCAGGGCGGGCAGAACGTCAAGAGCAAGGGGAGGTGCTCCCCTGTCAAGGAGTGAGGAGAACCCGACCCGAACCGGCATCTTCGGCATCACCCTGGTGACCTGCCTGGTTCTCGTATCGTTCGGCTACACCAGCCTGCCGTTCTGGCCGCAGGGCAAGAACTATCGCGCCTACTTCGCCGACGCCGGCGGGATCATGCCGGGTAGCGACGTGACGCTATCCGGTATCCGGGTCGGCAAGGTCACCTCGGTGGGGCTGGCCGGTGCCACCGCCAAGGTGGGCTTCACCGTCGACCGCACCATCCAGGTGGGCGACCAGTCGCTGGCAACGATCAGGACCGAGACGGTGCTGGGTGAGAAGTCACTGGCGATCTCCCCGCACGGGGGCGGATCGGCGACGGTCATCCCGCTGGAGCGCACCACCACGCCGTACACCCTCAACAACGCGCTGCAGGATCTGGGCGGAAACGTCAAGGCCCTGGACAAGGGCAAGCTCGCCGACGCGCTGCGGACGCTCACCGACTCGATGCACGACGCGACCCCGCAGCTGCGCGGCGCGCTGGACGGGGTGGCCGCGCTGTCCCGCAGCCTCAACAGCCACGATGCGGCGCTGGGCGAGCTGCTCGCCCACGCCCAGTCGGTGACCGGCGTGCTCAACCAGCGGGCAAAGCAGGTGAACCGGCTGGTGGCGGGCGGCAACCAACTCTTCGCCGCCCTCGACGAGCGCCGTCAGGCGATCGGTGCGCTGATCTCCGGCATCGACGACGTCTCCGAGCAGCTCTCCGGCTTCGTCACCGACAACCAGCGCGACCTCGGCCCGGCCCTGCAGCGGCTGAACCTGGTGCTGGACAACATGAACTCCCGCCGGGACCGGATCGAGGGCGCGCTGAAGCGGCTGCCGGGTTACGCCACCACGCTCGGCGAGGTGGTGGCGTCGGGGCCGGGATTCCAGATCAACCTGTACGGCATGCCGCCGCCCACCATCTCCGAGGTGCTGGTCGACCTGTACTTCCAGCCCGGTAAGCTGCCGGACAGCCTCGCCGACTACCTGCGCGGAACGCTGGACAGCCGAATGTGGATCAGGCCGAAATCCCCATGACGTCACGAACTGCGTTCTCCTCGTTCTCCTCGGCGCTGCGCGGCGGCACACAGCGGGCGGTGCTCGCCGGGGTGCTGGCGCTGCTGCTGGTGGCCGGCGTCTACGTGGTCTCCCCATCGCACGCCGGGTACCGGGTCACCGGCTACTTCAGCTCGGCGGTCGGCCTGTACCCCGGCGACGACGTCCGGGTGGTCGGCGTCCCGGTCGGGCGGATCGAGTCCATCGAGCCGCGCCCCGAGGACGTCAAGATCACCATGAAGGTGGACCGGGACGTCCGGCTGCCGCAGGACGTGCACGCGATCATCATGGCGCCGAACATCGTCTCGGCCCGGGTGATCCAGTTCGCCCCGGCCTACACCGAAGGGCCGGCGCTGCCGGCCGGGGCGGAGATCAACCTGAACCACACCGCGGTCCCGGTGGAGTGGGACGAGGTCAAAGAGCAGCTGACCGCGCTCAGCGCGGAGCTGGGACCGGCGAAGGGACGACTGAACGGCCCGCTGAGCTCGTTCGTCAACCAGGCCGCGGACACCCTCGACGCCAGCGGCGGCTCGTTCCGGAAGGCGCTGCGCGAGCTGTCCCAGACCGCCGGCCGGTTCGGCGACTCGCGCACCGACCTGTTCGGCACCGTGCAGAACCTGCAGGTGCTGGTGAATGCGCTGTCGTCGAGCAACGAGCAGATCGTGCAGTTCACCAACCACGTCGCTTCGGTCTCGACGGTGCTGGCCGAGAGCTCGCAGGATCTGGACGGCACCCTCGGCACGCTGAACCAGGCGCTGCGCGACGTCCGCGGCTTCCTGAAGGACAACAACGAGGCGTTGATCGGGCAGGTCAACAAGCTCGCCGAGTTCAGCAAGACGCTCTCCGACCAGAGCGACAACTTCGAGCAGGTGCTGCACATCACCCCGCACGGCCTGACGAACTTCTACAACATCTACAACCCGGCCCAGGGCACGCTGAGCGGGCTGCTCTCGCTGCCCGACTTCGGCAACCCGGTGCAGTTCATCTGCGGCGGTATCTTCGACATCGGCGCGGTGCCGGACAATTTCAAGCGGGCGGAGATCTGCAAGGAGCGGATGGGGCCGGTGCTGCGGCGCTGGGCGATGAACTTCGTGCCATTGCTGTTCCACCCGGTCAACAGCATCACCGCCTACAAAGGCCAGATCCAGTACGACACGCCGGCGACCGAGGCCAAGTCGGAGACCCCGGTGCCGTACCTGAAGTGGCTGCCGGCGCCCGGCGTCACCCCGCCGGATCCGAAGGACGTGGCCTCGTTGTTCCTGCCGCCGCTGCCCGGACAGCTGGGCCGGGCGCCGGGTCCGACCGGGCCGGCCGAGCCGGGTGGCGGGACGCCGCCACCGGAAGCGTACGGGGGC
>NZ_JBYCLB010000549.1:0-4363 GCF_057473705.1 Mycobacterium sp. TH-M15
CACGGTGACGTCCGGCAGGTGGGTGCCACCGTGATAGGGATCGTTCACCGCGTACACCTGGCCGGGGCGCAGCCGACCGGCGCGCCGCCGGATCACCTCCTTGACGCAGGAGCCCATCGACCCCAGATGCACCGGGATGTGCGGTGCGTTGGCCACCAGGTTGCCGTCCGGGTCGAAGAGCGCACAGGAGAAGTCAAGGCGTTCCCGGATGTTCACCGACTGGGCGGTGGCCTCCAGTCGCGCGCCCATCTGTTCGGCGATCGACATGAACAGGTTGTTGAAGATCTCCAGCAGCACCGGGTCGGTGGCCGACCCGGTGCCGGTGCCCCGGCCGGTGACGGCCACGGTCCGCCGCACGATCAGGTGCCCGTCTTCGGTGACGTTCGCCTGCCAGCCGGGTTCGACGACGGTGGTCGCGTTCGCCTCGGTGATCACCGCCGGCCCGGCCACCAGCTGGGTCGGCGACAGCCGGTCCCGCCGGTGCAGCGGCGCCTGGCGCCACTGCCCGGCCGAGTACAACCGAACCGACGTCGGGGCGGCGCACGGCGGGTCCCCGGTGTCGCCCAGCCGGGCCAGGTCCGGCCGGTCGGCGAGTCCGACCGCCTCGACGGTGACCGCGCCGGCGATCAGCGTCCGGTCCATCAGGAACGAGTAGGTGTTGCGGTGGATCGCCTCGAACGCGGCCGTCATCGCCGGGGTCTCGGCCAGTTCGACCGGGATCGAGGTGTCGGTGCCCTGGTAGCGCAGCAGCACCCGGCGCACCACCCGGATCCGTGCCGTCGGAACGCCCTGGTCGACCAGATCGTCGCGGGCGGCGCGTTCCAGCGCGTCGGCGGCCGCGGCCAGCACCGGCGGCGCGGCGGCATCCAGCGGCACCTCGACCGATCGCTCGCGCAGCACGGCGGTGTCGGCCAGACCGATACCGAGCGCGGAGAGCACGCCGGCCATCGGGGGGACCAGCACCGTGCCGATGCCGAGTTCGTCGGCGACCGCGCAGGCGTGCTGGCCGCCCGCGCCGCCGAAGGTGGTCAGCACGTAGCGGGTGACGTCGTGGCCCTTCTGGACCGATATCCTCTTGACCGCGTTGGCCATGTTCGCCACCGCGATTCGCAGGAACCCCTCGGCGACCCGCTCCGGGCTGCGGTCGTCGCCGGTGCGCGCGGAGATCTCGGCGGCCAGTTCGGTGAACCGGCGGCGGACGATCGCCGGGTCCAGCGGTTGGTCGCCGGCCGGGCCGAAGACCGCCGGGAAGTGCTCCGGCTGGATCCGGCCGAGCAGCACGTTGGCGTCGGTGACGGTCAGCGGACCGCCGGCCCGGTAGCAGGCCGGGCCCGGGTCGGCGCCGGCCGAGTCGGGGCCGACCCGGTAGCGGCTGCCGTCGAAGTGCAGGATCGATCCGCCGCCCGCCGCGACGGTGTGGATGTCCAGCATCGGCGCCCGCAGCCGGACTCCGGCGACCTCGGTGGTGAACACCCGCTCGTAGCTGCCCGAGTAGTGCGAGACGTCGGTGGAGGTGCCGCCCATGTCGAAGCCGATCACGTGGTCGAAGCCGGCCAGCGCCGACATCTGCACCATGCCGACGATCCCGCCGGCCGGCCCGGACAGCACCGCGTCCTTGCCGCGGAAGTGGTGGGCTTCGGCCAGCCCGCCGTTGGACTGCATGAACATCAGCCGCACCCCGGCCAGCTGCTCGGCCACCCGGTCGACGTAGCGGCGCAGCACCGGCGAGAGGTAGGCATCGACCACCGCGGTGTCGCCGCGCGGAACCAGCTTGAGCAGCGGGCTCACCTCCGAGGAGAGCGACACCTGGGTGAAACCGACCGCCGCGGCCAGTTCGCCGATCTGCCGCTCATGCTCGGGGTAGCGGTAGCTGTGCAGGCACACCACGGCCACCGCCCGGATCCCGTCGGCGTGCGCCGCCCGCAGCGCCCGGCCGAGCGGCTCCGGGTCCGGTGCGGTCAGCACCGTCCCGTCCGCGGTGACCCGCTCGTCGACCTCGACGACCCGCTCGTAGAGCGGTTCCGACAAGACGATGCGCCGGTCGAAGATGCGCGGCCGGTCTTGGTAGCCGATCCGCAGCGCGTCGCCGAAGCCGCGGGTGATCACCAGCAGCGTACGTTCGCCGGCGCGCTCCAGCAGTGCGTTGGTGGCGACCGTGGTGCCCATCCGCACCGTCTCGATCCGGTCCGCCGTGGCCGTGCCAGCGTCCGCACCGAGCAACTCCCGGATGCCGGCCACCGCCGCGTCGCGGTAGCGGGCCGGATTCTCGGAGAGCAGCTTGTGGGTGACCAGTGACCCGTCCGGCCGGCGGGCGACGATGTCGGTGAACGTGCCACCGCGGTCGATCCAGAACTGCCAGCGCCGGTCACGGGTGGCGGAATCGCCGGGCGGTACAGGCACGCATCACATTCTGCCCAACGGCCGGTTTCGGCGCCGCCACTGAAGCGGCACCCGGTCGGCCATAGCGCAATGCTAATTACGTCGACATTCGCGGCCCCGGTGCGAGCGTGGTCACATAAGGTTGGGGTATGCGCAACCTCATTGACCTGCCCGGGCAGGTGGCCGGAAAACTACAGCAGTACGGGGAGCGCGGCTGGGCCGAACTGCATTACCTGCGCAAGATCATCGAATCCGGAGCGCTGAAGCTGGACTCGCCACAGCAGCTGGCCACGGTGCTCGCCGACGCGGTGCGCTGGGGCGAACTGGGCATGATCCCGGCGCTGAACGCCCGGCGGTTCCCGGACCGGATCGCCGTCATCGACGACGAAGGCGAGTTCACCTTCAAAGAGCTCGACGACGCCGCAAACGCGGTGGCCAACGGTCTGCTGGAGATGGGGGTGCGCAGCGGTGACGGGGTCGCGATCCTGGCCCGCAACCACCGCTGGTTCCTGGTGGCCAACTACGGCTGCGCCCGGGTCGGCGCCCGGCTGATCCTGCTCAACAGCGAGTTCTCCGGCCCGCAGATCAAGGACGTCTCCGAGCGGGAGGGCGCCCAGGTGATCATCTACGACGACGAGTACAGCGCTGCCGTCGCGCAGGCCCAGCCGCGGCTGGGGAAGCTGCGGGCGCTCGCCGTCAACCCCGACGCTGCGGATTCGTCGGCCTCCGCCTCCGGCGAGGAGCCGGCGGTCAGCACCGACGAGACGCTGGCCGACCTGATCGCCCGCAGCAGCAAGGCTCGGGCGCCCAAGGTCACCAAGCACGCCTCGATCATCATCTTGACGTCCGGCACCACCGGCACCCCGAAGGGCGCGAATCGGGCCACCCCGCCGACGCTGGCCCCGGTCGGCGGTATCTTGTCGCACGTCCCGTTCAAGGCCGGCGAGGTGACGTCGCTGCCGTCGCCGATGTTCCACGCGCTGGGGTATCTGCACGGGACGCTGGCCATGTTCTTCGGGTCCACACTGGTGCTGCGGCGACGGTTCAAACCGGCGACGGTGCTGGCGGACCTGGCCAAGCACCGGGTGACGGCGATGGTGGTCGTCCCGGTGATGCTGTCCCGCATTCTGGACCAGCTGGAGACGACCGAGCCGAAGCCGGATCTGTCGGCGCTGCGGATCGTCTTCGTCTCCGGCTCGCAGCTCGGCGCCGAACTGGCCAGTCGGGCGATGAAGGACCTGGGCCCGGTGGTCTACAACATGTACGGGTCGACCGAGGTGGCGTTCGCGACCATCGCCGGGCCCGAGGAGCTGCGGTACGACCCGTCGACCGTGGGGCCGGTCGTCAAGGGCGTCAAAGTCAAGATCCTCGACGACAACGGTCACGCGCTGCCACAGGGCCAGGTCGGCCGGATCTTCGTCGGCAACTTCTTCCCGTTCGAGGGCTACACCGGCGGCGGTGGCAAGCAGATCATCGACGGCCTGCTGTCGTCGGGCGACGTCGGCTACTTCGACGAGCGCGGGCTGCTCTACGTCAGTGGCCGCGACGACGAGATGATCGTCTCCGGCGGCGAGAACGTGTTCCCGGCCGAGGTCGAGGATCTGATCAGCGGACATCCCGACGTGATCGAGGCGACCGCGATCGGGGTGGACGACAAGGACTTCGGGGCCCGGCTGCGGGCGTTCGTGGTCAAGAAGCCCGGCTCGACACTCGACGAGGACGCCGTCAAGCAGTACGTCAAGGATCACCTGGCCCGCTACAAGGTGCCGCGCGACGTGCTGTTCATCGACGAACTGCCGCGCAATCCGACCGGAAAGATCCTCAAGCGCGAGCTCCGCGAGCTTTAGACGCGCGCTCGCGGAGCTGTCAGCCGTCGAATCCGGTTGCCCCGTCGAGCTGTTCGCGCAGGATGTCCAGCTGTCCGCCGTGCCGGGCAGTCTCCTCGATCATGTGCACGTAGATCCAGCGCAGCGATACCCGACCC
>NZ_JBYCLB010000550.1:0-2527 GCF_057473705.1 Mycobacterium sp. TH-M15
GCCGCCGGCCGAGCTCGCGGCGATCGCGTCCTGGTGCGACGACGCCGATGTGCGGCTGATCAGCGACGAGGTGTACCACGGGCTGGTCTATCCGGGCGCGCCGCAGATCAGCTGCGCCTGGCAGACGTCCCGCACCGCGGTGGTGGCCAACAGCTTCTCCAAGTACTTCGCGATGACCGGCTGGCGGTTGGGCTGGCTGCTGGTGCCCTCCGAGCTGCGCCGGGCGGTGGACCGGCTGACCGGCAACTTCACCATCTGCCCGCCGGTGCTGGCGCAGTACGCCGCGGTTGCGGCGTTCACCCCGGATTCGATCGCGGAAGCCGACGGACACCTGCGCCAGTACGCGGCCAACCGGGCCCGGCTGCTGGACGGGCTACGTGGTCTCGGCGTCGAGCGGCTGGCCCCGACCGACGGCGCGTTCTACGTCTACGCCGACGTCTCGGACTTCACCGACGATTCGATGTCGTTCTGCGCGAAGCTGCTGGCCGACACCGGGGTTGCCATCGCGCCGGGAGTCGACTTCGACACCGGCGCCGGCGGCGGGTTCGTCCGGTTGTCGTTCGCCGGGCCGGCCGCCGACATCGACGCGGCGCTGACCCGGATCGGCGGGTGGCTCCCCGGCGAGCTGCGGTAGGTTTACTGCGACTCTGACATTGAATATCCGGGGGACGACCCGGATGAAGGGAACCAGCGCAATGAGCACACCCGTACCCTCGGCGCGTCGGATCGCGTTCGGCGTGCTGGCCGTCGGCGTCATCGGCGTCGCGGCGGCGTCGGCATCCGGCACCAGCTCACCGACCGCCGACGCGGCCCCGGGGAACTGCACCGCCAGCGGGCTGGCCACCACCGCCAGCGGCGTGCTCGGCCAAGCCGGCGGCTACCTGGCCGACCACCCGGCGGCCAACGACGCACTGACCGAGGCGGCCAGCCAGCCGCCGGAAGGAGCGCGGTCGGCGGTGGAGAGCTACTTCATGGCGCACCCCGGCGAGTTCCTGGAGTTGCAGGGCATCGCCCAGCCGCTGCTGAGCATGCGCGACCAGTGCGGCGACTCGCTGTCACCGCGACGGATCAGCGCGATCCTGGACACCATCGCCGGCTGACCAAACCGTCACCATGGGCCTGGTCGTCGCTGATCACGAGCGGGCCGCGCTGGCCGAAGTGACCCGGTTTCCGCTGTTCGCGGCGGTGACCGGCCGGCGATCCCGACGGTTCCCGGTCGGCGGCCGGATTCCGGCCGGTGCACTCGCGTTCGCCAGCCGCCGGCCGGTGCAGCCGCTCTCCGAGGTCGAGCGGGCGCTGCTGCTCTCCTTCGTCGCCGGCGTCACCGGATGGCACTTCGGCATCACCCACCATCCCGGGTACGCGCCCGCGCTGCCGAACTACTCCGGGACCGCGACCGGCCGGGCGTTCCCGTCGGCGGCCGGCTTCCACACCAGCCAGCTGTTCTTCACCGACGACACCGGCAGCTACCTGTTGTCCACCCGCGATCAGCCGCCGCGCGACTTCGACACCGTCGAGGAGTGGATCAGCCAGACCGCGGACCGCTACCTGTCGATCTCCGATCAGCGGCTGCAGCTGCCCCGCGAAGAGCCGTACATGGAGGGCCACAACGTCTGGATCGGCAACCACCCGGGCAGCCTGCTGGCGTTCCCGGTGGCCGACCTCGCCGAACACCTGATGGAGAACCTGTGGTTCTTCGCCGCCAACGGCTACCCGATCGCCGACGACATCACCGGCCGGAAAATACCCGGCCTGCAACGGTTTTCCGGACTGGCGCACGCCGACGACCCGATCCCATTGTCGTTCGTCGAGCAGTACACGCTGACCGAGGCCAGCGCCGAACTGTCGATCGCGGCCAACAACGGCGCGCTGGCGCTGCAGGCGATGGGCCTGGGCGGCTGGATCTTCGACGGCCTGGACCGGCTCTCGGTGCTGGGCGGCTCCGGCGATCCGCGGGCCCCGGGGCTGGGTTTCGTGGCCGACCACGACGACCGCTGGTCCTTCCCGAACGTCACCGGGCTGCCCGGCTATTTCGAGACGCTCAGCCCGCCGCACGTGCCGTCGGTGGCGGCCGGGGTGCAGCAGCTGGTCGACCGCAAGTTCGGGCCCGGCGGGCCGTTCCACCCGGAGACGCCCGGCCCGTGGTCGGACACCCCGAAGGTGCGCGGGTCGGCGCTGCCACCAGACGCGGCGCAGGAGCTGGTCACCGTCGAGGCCTCGTATATCTACGACACCTTCGGCAAACTGCCCGGCACCGTACCGACGGTGCACGTGCTGATGTATCTGCAGGCCCAACACCTCGACACCGACTTCTACGACGAGCTCTTCGGTCCCGGCGCCTACCTGCCGACCCATGCCGGGCACCAGGCCCGCTGGCACGGCTGCTGATTACCGCTACAGCCAGGTGTCCTCGGTGGTGGCGGTCAAGAACGCCTCCAGGTCGTCGCGCCACTGCGCCGGGGTGGTCTTGTCCGGCTCGATGCCGGTGTAGTCACCCCGGTAGAACAGCAGCGGCCGCGGCTTGATC
>NZ_JBYCLB010000551.1:0-1842 GCF_057473705.1 Mycobacterium sp. TH-M15
CGGAGGTGGCGTGGAGCTGGCTGGTCGAGTCGCTGGAGTCACGCGCCGAGCAGGTGATCGCGCTGGGTGGCACGGTGACGGCCACCACCTCGGTGCGCTACGGCGACATCTCTGGTCCGCCGCGCGGGCACCAGCTGGAGCTGCGGGCCTCCTGGACCGCGGCCACCCCGGAGCTCGGCGCGCACGTCCAGGCCTTCTGCGACGTGCTGGAACACGCCGCTGGCCTGCCGCCGGTCGGAGTGATCGACCTGGGCTCGCGCAGCCGCGTCTGAGCCATGGCCCCTGACGTAACCGAGCCGGCCACCGAGCAGCCCGAACCGGCGCCGACCGAGCCGGAGCCGATCCCGCTGGCGCATCCGGCCGACGGTGTGCCGGAGGTCTCGGTCAGCGCCGCGCAGATCGCCGCGGCCGCCGAGACGCTGGCCGGCGGGCACGGGCCGTTCGCGGTCGACGCCGAGCGGGCGTCGGGGTTCCGCTACTCCAACCGCGCCTACCTGATCCAGATCCGGCGGGCCGGCGCCGGAACGGTGTTGATCGACCCGGTGGGTGACGGCGGCGACCCGGTGACGGTGCTGCGGCCGGTCGCCGCGGTGCTCGGCGACGACGAGTGGATCCTGCACGCCGCCGACCAGGACCTGCCCTGCCTGGCCGAGGTGGGCATGCACCCGCCGGCGCTCTACGACACCGAGCTGGCCGGCCGGCTGGCCGGTTTCGACCGGGTGAACCTGGCCACGATGGTGCAGCGGCTGCTCGGGCTGGGGTTGGCCAAAGGCCACGGCGCCGCCGACTGGTCCAAACGCCCGCTGCCACCGGCCTGGCTGAACTACGCCGCACTGGACGTCGAGGTGCTGATCGAGCTGCGCGCAGCGGTCGCCGGCGTGCTGGCCGAGCAGCACAAAAGCGATTGGGCTGCCGAGGAATTCGAGTACCTGCTGGTGAGCGGCACCGCGAACCCCGCGCCGACCCGACGGGACCGGTGGCGGCGCACCTCGGGGATCCACAAAGTGAAAGACCAACGCGGCCTGGCCGCGGTGCGCGAACTGTGGCTGGTGCGCGACCAGATCGCCCAGCGCCGCGACATCGCACCGGGGCGGATCCTGCCCGATTCAGCGATCGTCGCGGCCGCCGTGGCCGACCCGCACTCCACCGACGAGTTGGTGAAGCTGCCGGTGTTCGGTGGGCCCAAGCAGCGCCGCAGCGCGCACACCTGGCTGGCCGCGCTGGCCGCCGCCCGGGACAACCCGGTGCGGCCCGAGGATGCCGAGCCCTACTCCGGTCCGCCGCCGCCGAACCGCTGGGCGCGGCGCAAGCCGGAGGCCGCCGCGCGGCTGGACGCCGTTCGGGTCGCGCTGGCGGAGCTGTCCGAGCGGGTGGCGGTGCCCACCGAGAACCTGGTCTCCCCCGACCTGATCCGCCGGCTCTGCTGGGATTGGAGCGGCGGCGCCGATGTGGCCGCCGCGGTCGAGGAGTTCCTCGCGGCAGGTGCGGCACGGCCCTGGCAGCGGGATCTGGTGGTGCCGGTGCTGGCCGAGGCGCTCACGCCGGAGCGGTGACGGCGGCCAACGGTGGGCGCTTCAGTCGCTGCCCGCGTCGCCAGGTAGCGCGAGGAAAACCTCACTGGCATTCAGCGGTTCAACGATCGCGTCCGCGGGCCAACTTATCCCGTTTTGCCGCCTATCCCGGTCGCCGTACACATACAAGCTCAACACATGCAGTTCCCGCAGTCCAACGGCCTTGATGACCTCCAGGGCTCCGGCGTTGTTGACTAGCAGGCCTGTGAGCTGGGAATTTTGGGGTTTAGTAGGTCGAGGCGGCGGTTGGCGGTCAGAGCGGTGACGCGGC
>NZ_JBYCLB010000552.1:0-4917 GCF_057473705.1 Mycobacterium sp. TH-M15
GATCCCCGACTCAAACGGCCGATCCCGTTCCTGCCGGCCGCCGTCGGGCTGATCACCGGCCGGGCCAGCGCCGCCGAGCGCGACGTCACGACGGTCGCGGCCGCCCGCTGGCCCGCGGTGCGGTTCGTGGTGCGCAACACCGCGGTGCAGGGGCCTAGTGCGGTTCCGCAGATCGTCGAGGCGCTGCGCGAACTGGACGCCGACCCGGACGTGGAGGTGATCGTGCTGGCCCGCGGCGGCGGCAGCGTCGAGGACCTGCTGCCGTTCTCCGACGAGACGCTCTGCCGGACGATCGCCGGCTGCCGGACCCCGGTGGTCAGCGCCGTCGGTCACGAGCCGGACAACCCGCTGTCCGACCTGGTGGCCGACCTGCGGGCCGCCACCCCCACCGACGCCGCCAAGAAGGTCGTCCCGGACACCGCCGCCGAACTGGCGTTCGTCGCCGATCTGCGCCGACGGAATCGGCAGGCGCTGGCCAACTGGGTGCTGCGCGAGGAGCGGGTGCTGGCCCAGCTGCGCAGCCGGCCGGTGCTGGCCGACCCGCTGCGCGCGCTGACCGACCGGGCTGACGAGGTGCACCGCGCCCGGGCCGCTATCCGCCGCGACGTCATCCGGCTGATCGACGCGCAGACCGAACGCATCGGGCACCTGGGTGCCCGGCTGGCCACCCTGGGCCCGGCGGCCACCCTGGCCCGGGGCTACGCGGTGGTGCAGACCATCCCGGCCGCCGGATCACCGACGGTGCTGCGCACGGTCGGCGACGCCCCGGCCGGCACCCGGCTGCGGGTGCGGCTATCGGATGGCGCGGTGGTCGCGGTGAGCGAGGGGGCCGCCGATGGCCGATGAGCGATCGGTGCCGACCGAACCGATGACGCCCGTTAGCGAACTCGACTACGAGCAGTGCCGGGACGAGTTGATCGAGGTGGTGCAGCGCCTGGAGCAAGGCGGCCTGGACCTGGATGCTTCGCTGAAACTCTGGGAAAGAGGCGAACAGCTGGCCAAACGCTGCGAAGAGCAGTTAGCTGGCGCCCGCCGACGGGTGCACGACGCGCTGGCCGCCGAAGACGCCGACCAGCCCTGATGCCAACCCAGAACTGAAACACGTTCCGCTATGCTCACCCGATGGCCGATCCATCGCTGACAACGCAACTGGGCCGGGTGCTGGTCACCGGCGGGTCCGGTTTCGTCGGGACCAACTTCGTCAAGACGCTGCTGGAGCGCGGCCACCACGTGCGCTCGTTCGACCGTGCACCGTCGCCGCTGCCGGACCATCCCCGGTTGGAGAAGCTGGAGGGCGACATCTGCGATGCCGAGACGGTCGCCGCGGCGGTCGACGGCATCGACACCGTCTTCCACACCGCCGCGATCATCGACCTGGCCGGCGGTCCGGCGGTCACCGACGAGCTGCGCGAGCGCAGTTTCGCGGTGAATGTCGGCGGCACCGAGAAGCTGGTCCGGGCCGGGCAGTCCGCCGGGGTGAGACGCTTCGTCTACACCGCGTCCAACAGTGTGGTGATGGGCGGCAAAGCCATCGCCGACGGCGACGAGACGATGCCGTACACCACCAAGTTCAACGACCTCTACACCGAGACCAAGGTCGCCGCCGAGAAGTTCGTGCTGTCCGCCAACGGCGGCCCGGACGGTCACGGCATGCTCACCTGCTCGATCCGGCCCAGCGGCATCTGGGGGCCCGGCGACCAGACCATGTTCCGCAAGCTGTTCGAGAGCGTGGTGGCCGGGCACGTCAAGGTGCTGATCGGCAAGGAGAGCGCCAAGCTGGACAACTCCTACGTGCACAACCTGATCCACGGCTTCATCCTGGCCGCCGAACACCTGGTGCCGGGCGGAACCGCGCCCGGACAGGCGTACTTCATCAACGACGGCGAGCCGATCAACATGCTCGAGTTCGCCCGGCCGATCATGACCGCGCTCGGCCAGCCCTGGCCCCGGTTCCGGGTCTCCGGACGGCTGATCCGCGACGTGATGATCGTCTGGCAGTGGCTGCACTTCCGGTTCGGCATCCACAAGCCGCTGCTGGAGCCCGGCGCGGTGGAGCGGCTCTACCTGGACAACTACTTCTCCATCGACAAGGCGCGACGTGACCTCGGCTACCGGCCGCCGTTCACCACCGAGCAGGCGATGGCCGACTGCCTGCCGTACTACGCCGAGTTGTTCCGGGAGGTGCAGGCGGAGGCGGGCAAACGGCCGGTCACAACGACGCCACGCAATTGACGTCGGCTGCCCCGAGGATGACCCTCACGGCAGCGACGGAAGCGCACAGAACTCCCCGGTGGCGCTGTTGACCAGCGCGGCCCGATCCAGCGTCACCCGCAACGGCAGGACGTCGAGCAGCGCGGCGGCAACCACCGGCAGCTGAGCCAGCGTCGCCCGCGGTGCGACCGAACAGTGCGGCAGCCAGATGCCCGGCCGGTAGTGCTTGTGCAGATCGGCGCCGCCGGCCGTGACGGCCTGCACCACCCGCTGCTGGCGCGCCACGAAATCGGCGCTCACCCCGGCGACCAACCAGATCCGGCCGCGCCGAAACAGCCCCACCCCGTCGAAGCTGACCTCGACGGCCGGGCCGTCACCCAGTGCGGCCAGCGCAGTGGTAACCGCCGGCAGATCCCAACTGCGCAGCACCGCGTAGGACATGTGCGGCACATGCCGCCGGTGGGTGTGCGAGCGCAGGCTCGGCACACCCCGCTCCTCGACCCGGTCCCACAGCGCGCGGACGGCCGCGTCGGACCGCCGGTCGAAGAGCAGGCAGACCGCCAGCGCCACCGGTCAACGGTACAGGTGCGCCGGCTGGTGGGTGGCCTGCTCGATCTGCGCCGCCGCCGTCTGCAGCAGCGCGGTGCCCAGCGCGATCAGGCCGCGGGCCGCCGCGATCTGCTCGCCCACCGTCGGCTGGCTGGCGTCACCGGGATGCCGGTAGGCGTCACCTCGGGTGGTCATCGTCTCGCCGTCGGCGAACTGCGCCCGCACCGTGGCGTGGGTATGGGTGTCGTCTTCATCGAAGTCGATGTCGACGCGCCAACCGAAGTCCAAATTCTTGTCATACATCGCAATCACCTTCCACCTGCCTTCATACTCGCCAGAACGGATTCGGCAAGGAGCCACCGGAAGGCCTGCGATGGATCAACAGTTCACCGTCTCCCAGAGACGCGCCGTAACGGTCGCCACCGTGGTCGCGGTGCTGTTCGGCGCCTATTTCCTGCGCGAGTTCTTCATCCTGATCGTGGTGGCCGCCGTCGGCGCCTACCTGTTCACGCCGATGTTTCGTGGGCTGCAGCGGCGGTTCAGCACCGGCCTGTCCGCCACCCTCACCCTGCTGGCCGCGTTGGCGACGGTCATCGTGCCGGTCGGCGGGATCGTGTTCCTGGCGGTCGTCCAGATCACCCAGATGGTTCCGGCGGTCAGTGACTGGGTCGCCGAGACCGACCTGAGCGCGCTCGGCAACCGGGTGCTGCGCACGGTCAACGACGTGCTGGCGCGGCTGCCGTTCGTCCACGCCAAGGTCACCACCGAGTCGCTGCAGCACGCGATCACCACGGTGGCCCAGCGCGGCGGGGAGTGGCTGCTGCACGGCCTGCAGGGTGCGGTCGGCGGCGTCGTCGGGACGATCGCGTCGTCGATCATCTTCCTGTACGTGTTCGTCTCGCTGCTGGTGAACCGGGAGCAGGTGCTGACCCTGATCCGCCGGCTCAACCCGCTCGGCGAGGAGGTGACCGACCTGTACCTGGCTAAGGCCGGGGCGATGGTGCGCGGAACGGTCAAAGGCCAGTTCGTGATCGCGCTCTGCCAGGGTGTCGCCGGCGCCGCGTCGATCTACATCGGCGGATTCCGGGAAGCGTTCTTCATCTTCGCCATCCTGCTCACCGCGCTCTCCATCATCCCGCTCGGCGGTGGCATCGTCACCATCCCGTTCGGCATCGGCATGATGTTCTTCGACCATCTCATCGGCGGCGCGTTCGTGGTCTTCTTCCACCTGTTGGTGGTCACCAACATCGACAACGTGCTGCGGCCGGTCCTGGTGCCCCGCGAGGCGCGGCTGGACTCGGCGCTGATGCTGCTGGCTGTCTTCGCCGGTATCGGGATGTTCGGGTTCTGGGGGATCGTGATCGGGCCGGTGCTGATGATCCTGATCGTCACCACCGTCGAGGTCTACCTGGCGGCGGCTACGCCGGCGTCAGGCGCTGGGTGAGGAACTCGACCACCCGCTTGCGGGCCTCGTACGCCGGGTGCCCGTCGACTTCGCGGACCTCGTCGGTGAGCACCGAGTGCGCCATCCGGGAGAAGCCGTGCGGGTTGCCGGGTGACGAGTCGATCTCGATCACCTCGAACGCGTCACCGAGCCGGGCCTTGAGGGTGCCGAAACGCTCGCCAGGCGCCATCTTGTCCGCACTGAACCGCAGGCCGATCGCGCACAGCCCCTGGTCGGCGGCGCGTACGTCGATGATCCGCAGTTCGGCATCGGAGAGCCCGGCGTCGCGGCGCTGCTTGGCGGTGAACGGCAGCGGCACCGAAGGCTGGCTCAGCACGGGGGCCAGCACGGCGGGGTCGACCGCGGCGGCCAGCGCGAACCCACCGGTGAAGCACATGCCGATCACCCCGACGCCGTTGCCCGGCGTCGACGCGTTGAGGTCACGGGCCAGCCCCGTCAGAAACGCGGTCACCGGGCGCCGAGCGTTGGTCGCCAACGCCGCGAATTCCCGCGCCACGCAGACACGGGCCAGCGTCGCCACCGCATAACCGGGGCTGACCGCTTTGCCCGGCCGACCGAAGAGTGACGGAATCGCCACGGTGAACCCGTTGTCCACCAGATGGTTGCCCAGCCCCAGCACGCCGGGATGAATCCCCGGCATCTCCGGGATCAGCACCACTCCGGGGCCGGTGCCCTTGAGGTACACGTCGTGG
>NZ_JBYCLB010000553.1:0-2764 GCF_057473705.1 Mycobacterium sp. TH-M15
GTGAGTCGAACGCCGCGTCGATCCCGGCCTTCGCCGCCGCCAGCGCCGGCGCCGGGCCGTCGACGAACCGGGCGGCCCAAGCCAGCGCCGCGTCGTACACCCCGTCCGGGGCGACCAGCTCGTCGACCAGGCCGAGCGTCAACGCCTCCTCGGCGTCGACGAACCGCCCGCTGAACACCAGATCCTTGGCCCGGCTCGGCCCGGCGGTGCGGGCCAGCCAGGCCAGTCCGTCGCCGTCCGGAACCAGCCCGGCGGTGATCTCGGTCGCGCCGAACTTGGCGTTGTCGCCGCTGATCCGCCGGTCGGCGGCGAGCGCCAGGGTCAGCCCGGCACCCAGCGCGTAGCCGGTGACCGCGGCCACCGTCGGCTTCGGGATGGCGGCCACCGCCCGCACCGCCTCACGCCGGGCTCCGGTGAGCGTCCCGGCTTCGTCCGCGGTCAGGGTGCGTCGCTCCGCGGCGTCGTCACCGGTGCAGAAGATCTCGTGGCCGCCGAAGACGATCACCGCGGCGACGTCGTCGCGCCGCGACACCTCGGCGGCCGCCGCGGCGATCTCCCGGTAGGCCTGCCGGGTCAGCGCGTTGGCCGGCGGCCGGGCCAGCACCAGGGCGCCGACGCCCGGATGCTCGGCGCTGGTCTGCACGCGGACGAACTCGGTCACGAGCAGCCGCCGGAGGGCCGCCGGGCCAGCAGCTGGTTGTACCGGTCGGCGTCGAAGAACTTGAACACCCAGTTGCGGTCGGCGTCGACGAACGAGCCGGGGTGCACCGGGGCGATCTCCCGCTCGTCGGCCAGCACGTCGGCGACGCCGCGCCCGGCCAGCGAGTCCAGCTGGCTCCAGGTCGGCGGCAGCAGCAGGGTGCGGCCGGCCGCGAAGTCCTCGATCGCGGCCGCCGGGGTGGCCCAGCCGACCCGGTCGGATTCGGTGTTCTCGCCGTCGGCCCGCTGCCCGGCCGGCAGCGCGGCCACGAAGACGTAGGTGTCGTAGCGGCGGGTGAGCTCGGCCGCCGGGGTCACCCAGTTCGCCCACGGCCGCAGCAGGTCGGCGCGGAGCACCAGGCGCTCGGTGCGCAGGAAGTCGGCGAAGGACAGCTCGCCGGCGGCCAGCGCGTGCCGCTGGTCGGCGTAGACCGATGCGTCGCCGACGATGCCGCGCGGGTCGTCGGCCGGCCCGGCGAACAGCACCCCGGACTCCTCGAAGGTCTCCCGCGCCGCGGTGCAGACCAGCGCTCCGGCCAGCCCGGGCTCGATGCCGAACCGCTGCGCCCACCACGCCGGTTCCGGTCCCGCCCAGGCGATTTCGGTATCCCGGTCGCGGTCGTCGACGCCGCCGCCGGGGAACACCATCATCCCGGGGGCGAAGTCCATCCGGGCGTGCCGGTGCATCAGGAAGACGTCCAGGCCGCCGGTGGCGTCGCGGACCAGCATCACCGTCGCGGCCGGACGCGGGGTCAATGGTTCGCTCACGAGTTCCTCCGGTGGGCGGCGCGGGTCCGGGTGCGGCGGGCGAAGTACCGCCCGTCGATGACGTCCAGGCTGATCAGCTGGCCGAACGCGGTGGACAGGTTCTCGGCGGTCAGCACGTCGGGCAGCAGGCCGGCGGCCACCGGGCGCCCCTCGGCGAGCAGCAGGCAGTGGGTGAAGCCCGGCGGGATCTCCTCGACGTGGTGGGTGACCAGCACGATCGCCGGGGCGTCGGGGTCGGTGGCCAGGTCGGCCAGCCGGGCCACCAGCTCCTCGCGGCCACCGAGGTCCAGCCCGGCGGCCGGCTCGTCGAGCAGCAGCAGCTCCGGGTCGATCATCAGCGCGCGGGCGATCAGCACCCGCTTGCGCTCCCCCTCGGAGAGCGTGCCGTAGCTGCGGTCGGCGAGGTGTTCGGCGCCGAGGCTCTCCAGGATGTCGATCGCCCGGTTGTGGTCGAGGTCCTCGTAGCGCTCCCGCCACCGGCCCAGCACCGCGTACCCGGCCGATACCACCAGGTCGCGGACCACCTCGCCGCCGGGGATCCGGGCCGCCAGCGCCGACGAGCTCAGCCCGACTCGGGCGCGCAGTTCGACGGTGTCCACCCGGCCCAGCCGCTCGCCGAGCACGTAGGCGGTGCCGGCCGACGGGTGCTCGGTGGCGGCGGCGATCCGCAGCAGCGACGTCTTGCCGGCCCCGTTCGGCCCGACGACCACCCAGCGTTCGTCGAGCTCGACCGCCCAGTCCAGCGGTCCGACCAGCGTCTGCTCGCCGCGTCGCAGCGATACGCCGTGGAAGTCGATCAGCAGGTCCGGGTCGGTCCCGTCGGCTCCGGTTTCGGCCACCCGCTCATGGTGCCGTACCGGGGCCGGTTGCGAGCCACGGGGTCTCGGGTCGGTCGGTGTGACCGCGGGCCACGATGCCGGCCTCGACGACCAACACGAATGTCGTCAGATCGGCGATCAGCTTGTCGATGTCTCGTTGCCGGGGCGGGTCGGCCTGGTGCAGCCAGTCGGTGACGGCCTCGAAGAGACCGCCAACCGTGGCAACGGCGAGAGCGTGGTAGTCGAGCTGGTGCGGCTTCACGTCAGCCGCCTGGTTGCGGCGCCAGAACGCCTCGACGAACGCCGCCGCCCATCGACGGTTGGCCAGGCGTTGAGCTTCGATCCGCGGCGAGATCCCCGCGGCGGTGCCGAACGTCACGACCGCGACGCGCGGGTCGTCGACCAGCGCGTGCGCGAAGGCGGTCAGCACCCGTCGGATCGTTTCCCGTTCGTCCTCGCCGGCGGCCTGCTGCATGGCC
>NZ_JBYCLB010000554.1:0-6243 GCF_057473705.1 Mycobacterium sp. TH-M15
AACTCCCCTCGCCGGACTACGCGGCATTGGTGGACCACTACGTCTACGCCCCGATCCACGCCGACATCGAGAACTGGATCGGCAGCGACCTCGGCCGGCAGGTGGACGGCTTCATCAACCAGCTGGCCGGCTCCGACGTGATCGGCAACGGCGCGCCCGGCACCGCGGCCCATCCCGACGGCGGTGACGGCGGCTGGCTCTTCGGCGACGGCGGGGCCGGCTGGAACAGCACCGCTGCCGACGAGGCCGGCGGCACCGGCGGCGCGGCCGGAATGTTCGGCACCGGCGGCGCCGGCGGCGCCGGGTTCGACGGCGGCACCGGCGGCAACGGCGGTACCGGCGGCGACGGCGGCTGGCTGATGGGTGTGGGCGGGGCCGGCGGGGACGGCGGCAACGGCCTCGATGGCGGCTTCGGCGGCGACGGCGGCAACGGCGTCGGGTTGTTCGGGATCGGCGGCGACGGCGGGGCCGCCGGCGACGGCACCGACTCCACCAGTGCGAATGCGCTGCCCGCCCTCGGTGGGGCTGGCGGCAACGCCGGACTGCTCGGCGACCACGGCGCGGTCGGCCACTACGGCACGCTGCCCGGCGCTCAGTCCGGTGCCGACTCGGACTTCACCGCCGACGGCGGCTGGATCACCAATAGCGACGGGCAGGTGGTCATCCTGCACGGCGTCAACGAGGTGTACAAGGTGCCGCCGTACACTCCGGCCGGCAGCGGGTTCGACGCCGCCGACGCGCTGTTCCTGGAAGACCACGGCGTCACCGCGGTGCGGGTCGGGGTGCTCTGGGAGGGCATCGAACCCACACCCGGTCACATCGATTACACCTACCTGGATTCGGTGCAGCAGACCGTGCAGATGCTGGCCCAGCACCACATCGCCGCGCTGATCGACATGCATCAGGACCTCTACAGCGATCACATCTCCGGCGACGGCGACGGCGCGCCGGCGTGGGCGGTCGACACCGGCGGCCTGCCCAACATCAACGCCGGCTTCCCGTTGACCTATCCGCTCAGCCCGGCGGAGAACCACGCCTGGGATTCGTTCTGGTCGAACGACACGGTGAGCGGAGTGAGGCTGGAGGACAGCTACGCCCAGATGTGGGAGGCGGTCGCCAACACGTTCAAGGACGACCCGAACGTGCTCGGCTACGAGATCATGAACGAACCGTGGCCGGGCTCCCAGTGGCTGCAGACGATCTTCGGCTCGTCGTCCTTCGACACCACCGAGTTGACCCCGTTCTACAACCAGGTGGACGAGGCGATCCGGGCCGTCGACCCGGATACACCGGTCTTCTTCGAGCCGAGCACGCTCACCGGCAACCTTCCGGTGGCGACGCATCTGGGCACGGTGGACGACCCGAACAGCGTCTTCGCCTTCCACGACTACTGCATCCCGGCGTCGGTGCTGGGCGCCAGCTCCGGCTGCTGGAATGGGTACGAGGAGTACGTCGAGAACGCCGCCGAAGGGTACGCCCGGGCACACGGCATCCCGGCGATGATCACCGAGTTCGGCAACACCACCGATCCGGGCATCATCAACGACCAGACCAGCGTCGCCGACCAGCACGACTACGGCTGGCTGTTCTGGGATTACAGCCTGGTCACCAGCCACATCGGCGACCCGAGCAGCAGCAACGTCGACGCTGGCGTGCTGGGCGCACTCGACCAGCCCTACCCACAGACCATCGCCGGGACGCCGGGTCCGTGGTCGTTCGAGCACGGCATTTTCCATTTCAGCTACTCCACTGAGATGGCCGACGGCCACGGCAGCTTTCCGACCGGATCGCAGACCGACATCTGGATGCCGACGAGCGATTTCCCGCACGGCTACACCGTCGACGTCACCGGCGGGCACGTCGTCTCGGCGGCCGGCGCCCAGCACCTGGAGATCGCCTCCAACGACGGCGCGAGCACCGTCACCATCACGGTCACGCCGAAGTCCTGACCCACCGACCGCCCCGAAGCAGCCCGGCGATCACCACGATCAGCCAGGCCGCCAACGCATCCCAGAAGAACACCAGCGAAATCGTCTGCAGCGACCGGACTACCAGCTCGGCGGCCGAGGCGTCGGTGGCCACCGAGTACATGCCGAGCGGGAACACCAGCGACCACCACACCCCGGCGAAGCGCAGCACACCGGGCCGCTCGTTGACCCGGTGCAGCATGAAGTAGACCAACACCGGGATCCACCCGCTGGCCACCACCCAGGTCAGCACGGTCACCGCCCGCACCGGACCGGCCAGCCAGCCCGGCGCGACCCCGTAGATGCTGTCACCGGCCAGGGTGGCGATCGCCAACGCGCCCATCAGGATCCAGCTGTCCGGCTGGTAGCCGCCGGCACCCCGACGTTCGGCAACACTGCGCCACAACAACAGCCAGGTCATCAGGCCGTAGACGCCGATCGCGGCCGCCCAGACCGGCACCGCCAGCCAGAGCCATCCCTGCTGTCCGCTGTAGCGGGCCAGCTTCGCGGTCACGATCACCAGCCCGGAGGTGCCGACGCTGCCCAACTCCCAGGCGCCGTGCGCCTGATCGCGCAGTGCCGTCCAGGACCGGGCGGCCATGTTGCGCACCGTCAGCACCGCCAGCAGCAGCCACGCCGCCGCCGCCACCACGCAGAGCAGCGACGCCACGATCGGGTGCGCGCTGAGCCGCGAATCCAGCACCGCACACGCGGCCACGAACGAGAACAGCCGCAGGGTGACGTCCGGGGCGCCCAGGTCCCAGATCGCCCCGCGCCGCCCGGCCACCCCGCAGACCAGCACGATCAGCAGCACCATGGCCGTCGTCGCCAGCACCCCGAGGGTGTCGCTGATCCACCGGTAGCGGTGGTTGTGCGCGGCGATCGACAAGATGCCGGTGGCCATCACCGCGGCGAACACGTCCGGGGTCGGCGCCACCGAGCCCGGTCCGTGCGGCCGGGTGATCATGCCGCACCACCGAACTCCACCACCAGGTGCCGGATGCCGGTGTGCCGGTTGCTGCGGGTCCATTCGACCGGGGCGACCACCTCGATCTCGCCGAACCGGGCCAACACCTCATCCAGGAGCACCCGCAGCTCCAGCCGGGCGAGGTGCGCGCCCAGGCAGAAGTGCGCACCGTGGCCGAACCCGATATGCGGGTTGGGTTTCCGACCGACGTCGAATTCGTCGGCGCGATCGAACACGGTTTCGTCCCGGTTGGCCGATCCTTCCCAGACCAGAACCTTCTGTCCCGCTTCGATCTGTTGGCCGCCCAGCAGGGTGGCCCGGGTGGCGGTGCGCCGCTTCGACGGCGACGGCGACGTCCAGCGGATGATCTCCTCGATCGCCGTCGGCAACAGCGAGAAATCGTCACGCAGCCGCCGCAGCTGGTCGGGGTTCTGGGCCAGCGCCAGCAGCCCGCCGGCGATCGCGTTGCGGGTGGTCTCCGCGCCGGCGCTGAACAGCAACTGGAAGAACAGGTACAGCTCGAGGTCGCTCAGCTGCGGGTCGACCGAGTTGGCGACCACCGACAGCATGTCGTCGCTGGGCTCCGCCTTCTTCCGGGCGATCAGCTCCATGCCGTAGCCGTACACCCTTGACCCGGCGTCCTGCACCGAGAGCCGAGACACCACCGCGGTGCGGGAGCCGCGGAAGTCGAAGCTCGGCTCGATCGCCTCGAACAGCCAGTGCCGGTCGGATTCGGGGACACCGAGCAGGATGCAGATCATCTGCATGGGCAGCTCGACGGCGACGTCGGCCACGAAATCCACCGGGGCCCCGGGTTCGATCCCGTCCAGCAGCCGGCGCGCCCGGCCGCGCAGATCCTGTTCCACCCGGCGGATCATCCGCGGGGTCAGCCCGGAGCTGACCAGCCGGCGGATCTCGGCGTGCCGCGGGTCGTCCATCATGTTCAGGATCTGGCCGGCGATCGGCATGTCCTGCAGCACGGTGCCACCGTGCGGCCGAGCACCACCGGTCACCGACGAGTACGTCTCGGCGTCACGCAGCACCTCGAGGGTCTCAGCGTGGGTGGCCACCGACCAGAACCCGTCCCCGTCGGGGGTGTGTTCGGTCGGTTCGTGCCAGAACACCGGAGCGACCCGGCGGTGCAGGGCGAAGAGCCGGTGCGGGAACCCGTCGGCGAAGTTGTCCAGGTCGGTGAAGTCGATCTGCGCCAGTTGGTCGGCGGGTTCGGCGGCCATCGGACTAGCGGATGGCGCCCGGGGTGTATTTGGCCGCCTCCGGATACCGGGCGACCAAGTCGGCCACCGCGGCCACCACCCGGTCGACCTGATCGGCGGCCGCGCCGGTGAAGACCGCCTTGTCGGCGAGCGCACTGTCCAGCGCGGACCGATCCAGCGGCAGCCGGTCGTCGGCGGCCAGCCGGTCCAGCAGGTCGGGCTCGCTGCCCCGCTCGCGCATCGCCAGCGCCACCGCCACCGCGTGCTCCTTGATCACCCGATGTGCCTCCTCGCGGCCCATCCCGGCCTGTACCGCGGCCATCAACACCCTGGTGGTGGCCAGAAACGGCAGATAGCGGTCGAGTTCGCGGGTGATCACCGCCGGGTAGGCGCCGAACTCGTCGAGCACCGTCAGGAACGTCTCCGTCTGGCCGTCGACGGCCAGGAATGCATCCGGCAGCGCCACCCGGCGCACCACCGAACAGAACACGTCACCCTCGTTCCACTGGGCACCGGCCAGTTCGGCGGTCATCGAGGCGTAGCCGCGCAGCACCACCTGCAGGCCGTTGACCCGTTCGCAGCTGCGGGTGTTCATCTTGTGCGGCATCGCCGACGAACCCACCTGGCCTTCGGCGAACCCCTCGGTCACCAGTTCGTGGCCGGCCATCAGCCGGATGGTGTGCGCGCATGACGACGGCCCGGCGCCGAGCTGCACCAGCGCGGAGACCACGTCGTGGTCCAACGAGCGCGGGTAGACCTGACCGACACTGGTCAGAACCGTTGTGAAGCCCAGAAAGTCGGCGACCCTTCGTTCCAGTTCGGCGAGTTTGTCGGTGTCCCCGCCGAACAGGTCCAGCATGTCCTGCGCCGTTCCCATCGGCCCCTTGATGCCGCGCAGCGGGTAGCGCTCGATCAGCTCCCGCAGCCGGGTCGCCGCGATCAGCAGCTCCTCGGCCGCCGAGGCGAACCGCTTGCCGAGGGTGGTGGCCTGCGCGGCGACGTTGTGGCTGCGTCCGGCCATCACCAACTCGCGGTAGCTCACCGCCCGCTCGGCCAGCCGGGCCAACACCGCCACCGCGCGGCCGTACATCACTTCCAACGAGCGCCGGACCTGCATCTGCTCGACGTTCTCGGTCAGGTCCCGGCTGGTCATCCCCTTGTGGATCTGCTGGTGGCCGGCCAGCGCGTTGAACTCCTCGATGCGGGCCTTGACGTCGTGGCGCAGCGTTCGCTCCCGGGCGTCGATCGACGCCAGGTCGACGTCGTCGAGCACCCGCTGGTAATCGGCGAGCGCGGGCTCGGGAACCGGGATGCCCAACTCGGCCTGCGCCCGCAGCACCGCCAGCCACAGCTGGCGCTCGGCGACGACCTTGGCCTGCGGCGACCAGATCGCGGTCATCTCGGCACTGGCGTAGCGGGCGGCCAGCACGTTGGGGATGCTCACGAACAGTCAGCTTACGGTCCACGGACCCGGGACGGCGGCCGGCTGAGAAACCACGGCGAACCCGACACTGTCTTATGCTGAGACCGCCGCCGTCACGCCGACACCGCACGATGGTCGAACGGGGCGAGCAGCTCGATGACGTCGATCAGCGTGGCTCGCGCCGCCGTCGGGGCGTCGCGCCCGTCATCGACCAGCGCGGCCACCACCGCGCCGTCGACCACGCAGACCAGCGCGGCCAGCAGGTCGTAGCGCACGATCCGGCCGGACCGCTCGATGGCTTCGACGACGGCGTCGGAGCGCTGCTGCAGGATTCGCCGCTGGACGTTGCGCAGGGCGGGCTGCCGGGCACAGGCGATGTAGCGCTCGTAGCGGGAGATGAGCTCCTCGGTGAGCTGCGGTCCGGCGCCCTCGCCGACCAGCAGGTCGACCAGGATGCCGGCGGTGCGCTGGGTGCTGCGCCGGCGGCGAGGCAGCTCGGCGACGCGGGCCCGCAGCTCGGCGACCTCCTGCATCCCGATGTGCTCGACCGCGCTGGCGATCAGGTCGTCCAGCGACGAGAAGTAGTAGGTGGTGGACGCCAACGGCAGGCCAGCCCGGTGCGCCACCGCCCGGTGTCGCACCGCGTCGAATCCGCCCTCGCGCAACAGCGCG
>NZ_JBYCLB010000555.1:0-4809 GCF_057473705.1 Mycobacterium sp. TH-M15
CCGGCGGCGGGTTTGGCCGTGGGTTCAACGGCGGCTTCGGCGGCGGCAACTTCGTCCGCTTCACCACCGGCGGCGACGGCGCCGAGTTCAACCTCAACGACCTGTTCGGCGCGGCCGGCCAGACCGGCGGCGCCAATATCGGCGATCTGTTCGGCGGGCTGTTCGGGCGTGGCGCGCAGCAGCGGCCCAGCCGGCCGCGGCGCGGCAACGACCTGGAGACCGAGGCCGAGCTCAGTTTCACCGAGGCGGCCAAGGGTGTGGCGATGCCGCTGCGGCTCACCAGCGCCGCGCCGTGCACGAACTGCCACGGCAGCGGCGCCCGGCCGGGTACCAGCTCGAAGATCTGCTCCACCTGCAACGGCTCCGGGGTGATCAGCCGCAACCAGGGGGCGTTCGGCTTCTCCGAGCCGTGCAACGACTGCCGCGGCAGCGGATCGATCATCGAGAACCCCTGTACCGAGTGCAAGGGTACCGGCCGGGCGGCCCGCAGTCGCACCATCAACGTGCGGATACCGCCGGCGGTGGAGGACGGCCAGCGGATCCGGCTGGCCGGGCAGGGCGAAGCGGGCCTGCGCGGTGCGCCCTCCGGCGACCTGTATGTGACCGTCCGGGTGCGTCCGGACAAGCTCTTCGGCCGCGACGGCGACGACCTTACGGTGACGATCCCGGTGAGCTTCACCGAACTCGCCCTGGGGACCACGCTTTCGGTGCCGACGCTGGACGGCAAGGTCGGGGTGCGGGTGCCGAAGGGCACCGCCGACGGGCGGATTCTGCGGGTGCGCGGCCGTGGCGTGCCGAAACGCGTTGGCGGCCACGGGGATCTGCTGGTCACCGTCAAGGTCGCGGTCCCGCCGGACCTGGAGGGACCCGCGCGGGACGCGTTGGAGGCGTACGCGGCCGCGGAGCGGGAGAGCGGATTCAACCCCAGGGCCGGCTGGGCAGGCGATCGGCGATGAGTGCCCCGCCGGCGACGATGCAGAACGAAGTGATGCTGAGGAGTGGCGTATGAGTGCCTCGGACAGCTCGCGGACGTTCCTGATATCGGTCGCCGCCGAGCTCTCCGGCATGCACGCACAGACGCTGCGCACCTACGACCGGCTGGGTTTGGTGAGTCCACGCCGCAGTTCCGGTGGGGGACGGCGGTACTCGCAGCGCGACGTCGACCTGCTCCGCGAGGTGCAGCGGCTCTCCCACGAGGAGGGCGTCAACCTGGCCGGCATCAAGCGGATCATCGACCTGACCAATCAGGTCGAGGCGCTGCGTTCCCGGATGAAGGAGATGGCCGCCGAACTGGAGACGCTGCGCGGCACGCCACGCCGGGATATCGCGCTGGTGCCGAAGAGCACCGCGGTAGTGGTGTGGCAGCCGCGGCGGTGACCGATCCCGCGGCGAAACCGCGCTGGAGTTGGTTGTGGGGCTTCGGGTCGCCGCCGCCTGCGGCGCCGGCGGCGAGACACCGGCCAGGGACCAGACTGGAGTTGCTGTCCAGAGTCATCCTCGATTCGGGCGCTGGTAACCCGAAGTCGGCCGGCCTCAAGAGATTCGGATGGAGAACTGCGCGACGCCGGGCCGGCCCAGCCGGGCCACCCGGTAGCCGCCGCGCCTGAGCGCGTCGGTCGGGGCGGTCATCGGCTCGAAGCAGACCACGGCTTCACCGGCGGGTGCGAAGATCTGCGCCGCCGGGTAACCGGACTCGAAGCACACCTCGATGCGCCGGTCGCCGCCGGATACCGCGAACACCGCACCGTCGGCGATCTGGTCGTACCCGTCGTCGCAAATGGTGTCGCCCAACATCATTGACGTTGCCGGCGCCGGGGTTGACGCACCGGTGGGGATGCCGCGGCTGTCCAGCGCCAGGTGCCGCATCACCGGGGTGTCGATGAGCCAGGCCGCTCGGGGTACCTCGGGCAGCTGCAGGTAGGGGTGGAAGCCGTAGCAGAGCGGGACGGTCGTCTCGGTGGTGGCCGTCACGGTGCTGCGCAGCCGCAGGGTCCGATCGGTGAGGGTGACCTGCAGCGTCAGCAGATGCGGGAACGGGAATCCCGCCAGCAGTGCCGGATCGGCCCCGAAGTCCAGTTCGGCGACGAGTTCGGAGGCCGACTCGGTGGTCACCCGCCAATCGGGGTAGCCAGCCACCAGGCCGTGGATCGGCAGCCCGTTGGCGTCGACGTGCACGCCGGAACGCCCCGGGGTCAACGTGACGTCGCGGCCTTCGGCGGTGTAGCCGGTGGCGCTCAATCGGTTCGCCCACGGGTAGAGGAGCGGGATGCCCATGGTCTTGGCGGTGGTGAGGTATGCCTCCAGGCCGCGGCGCAGGCCGAGCAGCTGCACATCGGCGTCGGTGAGCGAGACGCCGATCATCCCGGCGGAAGGCAGGAATTCGGCCTGCACCGGTGACGACGGGTCGCGCAGGATCAAGACATGCCGGGCAGGTCGGAGAGGTCGGGGCACATCTTCCACTTGCCGTTTTCTTTGACGAAGTCGATGGAGGAGGTGTTGGACCGGCCGCCGACGGTCCGCTCGGCGGTGACCGTGGCGTGGTTGCCGTTCACGGTGATCGAGACGATCCGGCCCTTGCCGTCCGGCCGCGGACCCGCCGCGTTCCTCGGTGGGTCGAAGCTGGAGAACTTCTCCAGCAGATCGTTGAATTTCGCGCAGTACAGGTTGCTGTCCGGCCTGGGTCCCCTTTTGGCGATCTGCTCGATCGTGGCACGGATCTGGGCCTCGTCGGAGCCTCCGGTGATCCAACCGCCGGCGACGAGCGCCACCACGAGCGCCAGCACCGCCAGGACGCTGCCACCGATGATCCAGCCTTTCTTGTTCGACGGCGGCGGAGCCCCCCACCCGTACGGCGCCTGGCCGGGGTAGGGCGGCTGGCCGGGGTAGGGCGGCTGGCCGGGGTAGGGCAGCTGGCCGAGGTAGGGCAGCTGGCCGAGGTAGGGCGGCTGGCCGAGGTAGGGCGCCTGGCCGAGGTAGGCTGCCTGGCCGGGGTACGGCGGCTGGGCCGGATATGGCCCCTGCGGGTACCGGCCGGGCGGCGGCATCGGTGGATAGCTCGTCATAGCGACTAATTGTGCAGCATGGGTCGGGACCGACCCTGTACGGGCGGTCACGCCGACAGCGGGTCGTGCTGGATTTGCTCCGGTGATGCGCCCCTGCCGATCAGGGCCGCTTCGGTGGCGCGGACCATGCCGGGGCTGCCGCAGATCAGAATCTGACGGTCGCCCCAGCCGCCGTAGCCGGTGACCACCTCGGGGAGCCGACCGGTCTGGCGCACGTGCAGCCCGCGCGGGGGCGTCACGTCGGGATAGTCGGCGGCCCACTGCGGGTCGCCGGCGTACTCCGTCACCGGGGTCACCGAGAGCCACGGGTTGTGCGCGGCGATCTGCCACAACGTCGGCAGATCGTACAGCTCGCACGGATACCGGCCACCGAAGAACAGGTGTACCCGGGGGTTCTCCCCCCACCGGGTCAGGTCCATGATGATGGCCCGCAACGGAGCCAGGCCGGTGCTGCCGGCGACCATCAGCACGTCGCCACCGTCCCGGTCGACGCGCATCGCGCCGTGCGGGCTGGACAGCCGCCACCGGTCGCCGGTCTGGGTTTCGTTGACGATTGCCGTGCTCACCAGGCCGCCGGAGACCGCGCGGACGTGGAACTCCACGGCGCCGCCGTCATCCGCGGGGATGGCCGGGGTCAGGTAACGCCAGCGCCGGATGCACTGCGGTACCTCGACTTTGACGTACTGACCCGGGCAGTAGTCGAGTGGTTGATCCAGCTGAAGCCGGACGACGGTCAGGTCCCGGGACACCCGCAGCAACTCGACCACGGTGCCGTCCCACCAGGCCGGCCCGGCCTCGGCGTCGGCGGCGCCGCTCATCACGCCGATGATCAGGTTCAGCGACTGGCTGGCCGCGTCGGCGACGGCGTCGGTCCAGGCCGCCCCGAGCTGGTCTCGCAGCGTCGCGTGCAGCACCTGATTCACCGTTTCGTAGTGCCGGTCGGTGACGCCGTATTTGCGATGGTCCCGGCCGAGTTGTGCCAGAAACGCCACCGGTTCGTCGGCGCGCTGTGCGACCAACTCGCCGTATACCCAGCTCAACGCGTGGGCGAACGCCGCCTGCTGGGCGTCCATGTCCGGGGGGAACAGATCGCGCACCGCCGGGTCGGCACCGAACCAGTGGCGGAAGAACCGACCGACCACGCCGCCGTTGCCGTCAGCGGGCACTGCGAAGGCGTCGTGCAGCACCCGCAGCGCGTCGCGATCGTCCAAGCCCACGACCGCCGATTTTATCCGCGGTCGGGGTGGGCCGGACCGACTCGCCGTATCTGCCCCGGGACGGGGTCACCGTTGCACCATGCGACCCGGCGTCTGGTCGCGCAACAGGCCAAGGAGCCTGCGGCGGTGGTCATTGAGCGCGGAACCGAGCTCGGCCCGGCAGCAAAACTCGTCATCCTTGAGCGGAACAGACTCAACCTTGACGACGTTGAACGACCAAGCAAACATCTTTCGGATACCGACATGGAGGTGTCGTGGACTCGTTCAACCCGACCACTAAGGCTCAGGCCGCGCTCACCGCCGCGCTGCAGGCGGCGACGGCGTCTGGTAACCCGGAGATCCGGCCGGCACATCTGTTGCTGGCCCTGTTGACCCAGAACGACGGGATCGCCGCGCCACTGCTGGAGGCGGTCGGCGTCCAGCCCGCCGCGGTGCGCACCGAGGCCGAGCGGCTGATCGGGCGCCTGCCGCAGGCCAGCGGCGCCAGCGCGCAACCGCAACTGTCCCGCGAGTCACTGGCGGCGATCACC
>NZ_JBYCLB010000556.1:0-4648 GCF_057473705.1 Mycobacterium sp. TH-M15
GGCGGTGCGACCGGGCCGGCGACCGACGGCAGCAGCAGCAGGATGAGGGCAGCGAGCAGGGCGATCACGCAGGCGGCGAGCACCAGCAAGCCCAGCCTGGTGGGATGGCTCGGGAAGTGTGCGCCGGCGCCGACGCCCAAGCCGTTCCAAGACACGTCCAGGCCGATCGAGCGGAGACTGAACCACGGCCGGATCGTCGCCACGGTGGCGGCGACGGCCCCGGTGATGATTCCGGCGGCGACGACGACGTGGCGTGGCTCGTCCATGGACGTAGGCACGGCGGCTCCGGGTGAGGTACCGGGTGCGGTTCACCGCGGCGACGTCCCTCTAAACTGGGCTGGCCGTAACCCCACTCTACGAGGAGTATTCGTGCTGCGCAGTCACGACGCCGGCTCGTTGCGGGCCACCGATGCCGGGCGGACGGTGACGCTGGCCGGCTGGGTGGCGCACCGCCGCGACCACGGTGGGGTGATCTTCATCGACCTGCGGGACGCGTCCGGGATCGCCCAGGTGGTCTTCCGCAGTGACGACGTGCTGGCCGCCGCGCACCGGCTGCGCGCCGAGTTCTGCGTCGCCGTCACCGGCGTCGTCGAGCGGCGACCGGCCGGCAACGAGAACCCGGAGCTGGCCACCGGCGCCATCGAGGTCGACGCGGCGAAGCTGACCGTGCTCAACGAGGCCGCCGCGCTGCCGTTCCAGCTCGACGAGGGCGCCGGCGAGGAGGCCCGGCTGCGCTACCGGTACCTGGACCTGCGCCGCGCGGACGGGCCCGGGGCGGCGCTGCGGCTGCGCTCGACGGTGAACGCCGCGGCCCGGGCGGTGCTGGCCGACCACGGCTTCGTCGAGATCGAGACCCCGACGCTGACCCGGTCCACCCCGGAGGGGGCGCGGGACTTCCTGGTGCCGGCCCGGCTGCAGCCCGGCTCGTTCTACGCGCTGCCGCAGAGCCCGCAGCTGTTCAAGCAGCTGCTGATGGTGGCCGGCATGGAGCGCTACTACCAGATCGCCCGCTGCTACCGGGACGAGGACTTCCGCGCCGACCGCCAGCCCGAGTTCACCCAGCTGGACCTGGAGATGAGCTTCGTCGACGCCGAGGACGTGATCGACCTGGCCGAGCAGGTGCTCGCCGCGCTGTGGGCGCTGATCGGCTACCGGCTGCCGACCCCGCTGCCGCGGATGAGCTACGCCGACGCGATGCGCCGGTTCGGCTCGGACAAGCCCGACCTGCGGTTCGGTCTGGAGCTGGTGGAGTGCACCGCGTTCTTCGCCGACACCACCTTCCGGGTCTTCCAGGCCCCCTACGTCGGCGCGGTGGTGATGCCCGGCGGGGCGTCCCAGCCGCGGCGCACCCTGGACGGCTGGCAGGACTGGGCCAAGCAGCGCGGGGCCAAGGGCCTGGCCTACGTGCTGGTCGGCGAGGACGGCGAGCTGGCCGGCCCGGTGGCCAAGAACCTCACCGACGCCGAGCGGGCCGGTCTGGCTGCGCATGTCGGGGCCGCCCCCGGTGACTGCGTCTTCTTCGCGGCCGGGCCGGTCAAGCCGTCCCGGGCGCTGCTGGGCGCGGCGCGGATCGAGATCGCCAAGCGGCTCGACCTGATCGACCCGGCCGCCTGGGCGTTCACCTGGGTGGTCGATCCGCCGCTCTTCGAGCCGGCCGACGAGGCCACCGCGGCCGGGGACGTCGCGGTCGGCTCCGGGGTGTGGACCGCGGTGCACCACGCGTTCACCGCGCCGAAGCCGGAGTACGCGGCGGCGGTGGCCGCCGACCCCGGTGCGGTGCCGGCCGACGCCTACGACATCGTCTGCAACGGCAACGAGATCGGCGGCGGCTCGATCCGTATCCACCGCCGCGACGTCCAGCAGCAGGTGTTCGCGGTGATGGGCATCGACGGCGCCGAGGCGCAGGAGAAGTTCGGTTTCCTGCTGGACGCGTTCGGCTACGGCGCGCCGCCGCACGGCGGGCTGGCGTTCGGCTGGGACCGGATCGTGGCGCTGCTGGCCGGGGTGGACTCGATCCGCGAGGTGATCGCCTTCCCGAAGTCCGGCGGCGGGGTGGACCCGCTGACCGACGCCCCGGCGCCGATCACCGCCGCCCAGCGCAAGGAATCCGGCATCGATGCCCCGGCCGCGGCGCCGACGGGCTGAGGCCGGAGACACCGGCGGGCCCCGGTGACCCAGACCCAGGCGGTGCCGACGGCCGGGTGATCGGGGTGGCTCAGCCGCCGCCGCCCGGCGCGGGCAGGGCGCCATGGACCAGGCCACGCAGCGGCGACGGCAGCCACGCGGTGAGCGTCGTCGGGAAGACGCGGCCCGGGCCGCAGGTCGGCCAGGCCCACGGTCCCTGCTCCTCGAGGACCCGGTCGGCCACCGCGATCTGTTCCTCCCGGGAGGCGTCGGCGGGCGAGCCGCTGCCGCCGAACTGCCGCCAGGTCGACTCCTTGAACTGCAGGCCGCCGTAGAAGCCGTTACCGGTGTTGGCGTGCCAGTTGCCGCCCGACTCGCATTGGGCTACCGCGTCCCAGTTGGCGATGCCGTCGGCCTCCGCGGGTGCGGCGTCCGGGCCGAGCAGCAGCAGCGCGGTTCCGACCGTCGCGGCCGCTCCGACCAGGAGTTTGTGCCGCTTTGCCAGCCGTGTGATCCGCCCGGCCTGCGCCCTGGGGTGCATATAACAACCTCCGTGATAGGCGTTCACTGTTGAGCTTTCCGTGCATAACGTGACAGAAGATATTGTTGTAACTCTTTTATAACTGGTGTTGTGGAAATTATGAGAGCTAATTGTGGTTAATTAGTCAACGTAAGTTGATAATGATGCTTATGTTGCTGTTGTTACGAGACGTCTGTTTCGGGAGTTAACTGCTGTGGTTGGAGTGACAGTTGGTTCGCGACGGGGGCGGCGGGGGGCCGCTCCCGGGATCTGGGCGTCCGTCCGCGCGAGAGCGGTTTAGGGTGCGCCTCCGGTCGGTGGCGCAGCTGGTGGTGTACACCTGGCTGATTGCAGGGAATCCCCGGCGCGTCGTCGCCCCCACCGCGGCGCGGCGCGCGTGGTATGCCTGAGATCGTGTCCAACGGTCTCTTCGACCTTCCCGACGCCCCACCGGCGCTCGGTGGTGCTGCCGGCGCGGCCGGCCCGGCGCCGCTGGCGGTGCGGATGCGCCCGGTCACGCTGGACGAGGTGGTCGGCCAGCAGCATCTGCTGCAGCCCGGGTCGCCGCTGCGCCGGCTGGTGGACGGCTCCGGCGCCGCATCGGTGATCCTGTACGGCCCGCCGGGCAGCGGAAAGACCACCCTGGCGTCGCTGATCTCGCAGGCCACCGGCCGCCGGTTCGAGGCGCTGTCGGCGCTGTCGGCCGGGGTCAATGAGGTGCGGGCGGTGATCGACGCCGCCCGCCGGGCCGCCGCCCACGGCGAGCAGACCGTGCTGTTCATCGACGAGGTGCACCGGTTCTCCAAGACCCAGCAGGACGCGCTGCTCTCCGCGGTGGAGAACCGGGTGGTGCTGCTGGTGGCGGCGACCACCGAAAACCCGTCGTTCTCGGGGGTCGCGCCGCTGCTGTCCCGGTCGCTGATCCTGCAGCTGCAGCCGCTGGACGGCGACGCCGTCCGCACCGTGGTGCAGCGCGCCGTCGCCGATCCGCGCGGGCTGGCCGGGCGGGTGACGGTGGCCGCCGACGCCGTCGACCTGCTGGTCCGGCTGGCCGCCGGGGACGCCCGCCGGGCGCTGACCGCGCTGGAGGTGGCTGCCGAGGCCACCGACGAGGTGACGGTCGCGACGGTCGAGCAGTCCCTGGACAAGGCCGCGGTCCGCTACGACCGGGACGGCGACCAGCACTACGACGTGATCAGCGCGTTCATCAAGAGCGTGCGTGGCTCCGATGTCGACGCCGCACTGCACTACCTGGCCCGGATGATGGTCGCCGGGGAGGACCCGCGGTTCATCGCCCGGCGACTGATGATCCTGGCCAGCGAGGACATCGGGATGGCCGACCCGACCGCCCTGCTCACCGCGGTCGCCGCCGCGCAGACGGTCCAGCTGATCGGCCTGCCGGAGGCCCGGTTGACCCTGGCGCACGCCACCGTGCACCTGGCCACCGCGCCGAAGTCCAACGCGGTGACCACCGCGCTGGCGGCGGCGATGGCCGACATCCAGGCCGGCAAGGCCGGCTCGGTGCCGACGCACCTGCGCGACGGCCACTACGCCGGGGCGCAGGCGCTGGGCAACGCGGTCGGCTACCGGTACTCGCATGACCACCCGGACGGCGTTGTGCCACAGCAATATCCACCCGACGAACTGGTCGGTGCCGACTATTACCGGCCCACCGGACGGGGCGGCGAACGCGCGATGGCGGCCCGGCTGGACCGGTTGCGCGCGATCATCCGGCGGCGCTGATCCGGCACCGGCCCGTACCCTGGACCGGGTGCAGACCAGGGTGCTCGACGTCGACACCGCGCGGCGGCGGACGGTGGATCTCACCGGTGCGATCCGCGAGTTCTGTGCCGGCGGACCGGACGGGCTGTGCAACGTGTTCGTGCCGCACGCGACGGCCGGGGTGGCGATCATCGAGACCGGCGCCGGCTCCGACGACGACCTGGTCGACGCGCTGGGCACCTTGGTGTGTCCCGCCTTCACGAAATGATCGAGGAACCTCTT
>NZ_JBYCLB010000557.1:0-2663 GCF_057473705.1 Mycobacterium sp. TH-M15
GCCGCGATCGGCAAGGTGAAAGCGGCCACCGACAAGCCGTTCGGGGTGAACCTCCGCGCCGACGCCGGCGACGCCGGCGACCGGGTGGACCTGATGATCCGCGAGGGCGTGAAGGTGGCGTCGTTCGCCTTGGCACCCAAGCCGGAGCTCATCGCGAAGCTGAAAGAGGCCGGCGCGGTGGTGATCCCGTCGGTCGGTGCAGCCAAACACGCCAAAAAGGTGGCGTCCTGGGGCGTCGACGCGGTGATCGTGCAGGGCGGCGAGGGCGGCGGGCACACCGGCCCGGTGGCCACCACCCTGCTGCTGCCGTCGGTGCTCGACGCGGTCGCCGGCACCGATGTGCAGGTGATCGCCGCCGGCGGCTTCTTCGACGGCCGCGGGCTGGCGGCGGCGCTGAGCTACGGGGCGACCGGCGTGGCGATGGGCACCCGGTTCCTGCTGACTTCGGATTCGACCGTGCCCGACTCGGTGAAACGACGCTACCTGGCCGCCGGGCTGGACGGCACCGTCGTCTCCACCCGGGTGGACGGCATGCCGCACCGGGTGCTGCGCACCGAGCTGGTCAACAAGCTGGAGAGTGGCTCGCGGGCACGGGGTTTCACCGCGGCGATCCGCAACGCGGCCAAGTTCAAGAAGATGTCGCAGATGAGCTGGCGGTCGATGATCCACGACGGGCTGCAGATGCGGCACGGCAAGGAGCTGACCTGGTCGCAGGTGGTGATGGCGGCCAACACCCCGATGCTGCTCAAGGCCGGCCTGGTGGAGGGCAACACCGAGGCCGGGGTGCTGGCCTCGGGCCAGGTGGCCGGCGTCCTGGACGACCTGCCGTCGTGCCAGGAGTTGATCGAGTCGATCGTGACGGAATCAGTCGAGCATTTGCAGGCTGCGGCGGCGCTGGTTCGGTAGCACCGGCCTAACAACACCCAGCCCCGAGTGGCGCTGGCGACGCACCGTCAGATCACCACTCGGCGAGGCAGCCAGCCGGCGGCACGCATCGCTCGCTCGGTACGGGCGGCAATGGTCCCCGGGTGGTCGCGCAGCAGCGTCGAGCTGACCCGGATGATGTGCCACCCGGCCTCGGCGAGGTCGTGCAGGCGGTTGATGTCACGCTCGAACTGCTCGGGGTCGACGAAGTGCTGCGGGCCGTCGTACTCGACGCCCACCCGCAACTCCCGGTAGCCCATGTCCACCCGCCCGATGAACCGCCCGCCGTCGTCGAGCACGACGATCTGGGTCTCCGGTGCCGGCAGGCCGAAGTCGATGAGCACCAACCGGGTGCGGGTCTCCTGCGGTGACTCGGCACCACCGTCGACTAAGGGCAGCACCCGTCGCAGGCGCGCAAGGCTGCGGGCGCCGGGGTGCTCGGCGATGACCGCCTCGACCCTCGCCGCGTCGACACCGGTGACCCTGGCGAGCGCGTCGAGGCGCTGCACCGCCAGCAGGCGGGACTCGGTCCGTCGGCCGATGTCGAAGGCGGTCCGCGCGGGGGCGGTTGCCGATATGCCGGCGACGGTGACAATCTCCGGCGGCGACAGCCTGTCGCGATACACCCGCAGCAACGGCGGGCAGCTGTGGTTGGAATGCACCAGCTCAGCCGGCAGCGACGGGTCCAGCCACTTCGCCCGGTGCAGCGCGGCCGCGGAGGATCCCACCGCAATGCCGCGCCGGCGTGACCACAGCCATGCCGCCACCGCGCGGTGTCGCGCGGTGAACTTCTGCTTACCCAGCCCTTTCGGTATCCAGACGCCCGGGTATACGGCGACGTAGCGCCTGCGCAGAGCGCGCTCGGTCAACGCTCCCGCGGCCAGCGCCTCGGCGCCCAGAAAGGGCCAATGCGGTCCGCCGGCATCGCTCCCGCGCATGCCGGCAGCTTGCCAACTCCCCGGTTACTTCGCCGCCGCCGATCCACAGGTCGCCGAGCGGCGATTTGACGACGGCAAACGGTCCGGACCTGTCGAGAAATCACCACTCGGCCGATGAGCGGCTACAGCCGCTCGATGATGGTGACGTTGGCGGTGCCACCGCCCTCGCACATCGTCTGCAGCCCGTAGCGGCCGCCGGTACGCTCCAACTCGCCCAGCAGGGTGGCGAACAGCTTGGCCCCGGTGGCGCCCAGCGGGTGGCCGAGCGCGATCGCGCCGCCGTTCGGGTTGACCTTCGCCGGGTCGGCCTTGGTCTCCTTGAGCCAGGCCAGCACCACCGGCGCGAACGCCTCGTTGATCTCGACGGCGTCGATGTCGTCGATGGACAGCCCACTTTTCTCCAGCGCGTACTCGGTGGCCGGGATCGGGCCGGTGAGCATGAACACCGGGTCGTCGCCGCGGGCGCTGATGTGGTGGATGCGGGCCCGCGGCTTCAGCCCGTGCCGCTGCACCGCGGCCTCGGAGGCCAGCAGGGTGGCGCTGGCGCCGTCGGAGATCTGGCTGGCCAGCGCGGCGGTGAGCCGCCCGCCCTCGACCAGTGGCTTGAGCCCGGCCATCTTCTCCAGGCTGGACTCCCGCGGACCCTCGTCGACGCGGAACTGGCCGCCGTCGAGCGGGATCGAGACGATCTCGTTGTCGAAGTGACCGCCGCGGATGGCGGCGAACGCCCGCTGATGGCTCTGCAAGGCGAAGTGCTCCATCTCCTCGCGGGAGATGTCCCACTTCTCGGCGATCATCTCC
>NZ_JBYCLB010000558.1:0-7075 GCF_057473705.1 Mycobacterium sp. TH-M15
GATCATGTCTTGGAAAACACCATCATCCCAGGTCAGAGCGGCACCCTTCGCCTATTCGCGGCGCGTGTCCCCCACTTACTCGTGGAATCGGGTCAGATCAGCTTGCCGAACTCAGCCGCGCTCTGCGCGTCGGTGGCCACGAACTCGGTGGCCGCACCCGTCGCCGCCGCGTCCAGGTGGGCCGCACTGGCACTGGCCGCCGCCGCGATCGTGGCATCATGGCCCGCCCAGCTGCTCATCCGCTCGGCGATCGCCGCCGACACCAACCCGACCGGCTCGATCTCGATCTCGTTGCCTGCCATCACACTCCCCTAACCGCCTTGGTGTACACCGCGGCCAACTCATCGGCCACCGGATGATCAGTAAACGCCGTATACGGCGCCTGAGCGAACTGCTCGCAGAACTCGCCCAGCATCCGGTCATAATCCGGCGCTGCAGGTCAGTCACGACGCGCGGGAACGCCCAGCCGGGCCCGGACTTCGTCTTCACCGCAGGTGCGTCCAGCCGCGATGTCCGCTTCCGCGGCAGCGACCGACTCGGCGATACCCGGCTGGGAGAGCCAGAACAGCGTCTCCCGCATCGACTCCCACTCGTCGGCGCCGACCAGAACCGCCGCCGGCGCGCCGTTCTTGGTGATCCGCACGCCCCACATATTAGGCCCTATACGGGCCGACAGCGGGCTTGTTCATGGCCGATACCATCGGCCCATCACCGCCCCCCGGGGCCCGGGCCGTCCTGAGCGCGACCGCATCACCGGCCGGTGAACGTCTCCCGCAGCCGGCTGAACAACCCCTGGCCGCCGGCGTGCCGGGTGCGGACCTCGGCGCCGTCTTGGTGCCGATGCGTCTTCAGCTCCCGCAGCAGCTCGGTCTCCCGCCCGTCCAGCCGCTCGGGGACCACGACCTCGACGTGCACGTGCAGGTTCCCGCGCACCCCGGAGCGCAGGTGCGGCATGCCGTGGCCGCGCAGCGTCGTCACCGACGCCGGCTGGGTGCCGGCCGGGATGGTGATCTCGGTGGGCCCGTCGAGGATCGCGTCCACGGTGACCGTGGTGCCCAGCGCCGCGTCCACCATCGGCACCGAGACCGTGCAGTGCAGGTCGTCGCCGTCGCGGACGAAGACGTCGTCGGCCTGTTCGTGCACCTCGACGTAGAGGTCGCCGGCCGGGCCGCCGCCGGGGCCGACCTCCCCCTGCGCGGCCAGCCGCACCCGCATCCCGTCACCGACCCCGGCCGGAATCTTCACGCTGATCTCCCGCCGGTCGCGCACCCGGCCGTCGCCGCCGCACTTGCCGCACGGATCGGGGATCACCTCGCCGACACCGCGGCAGGTCGGGCACGGTCGAGACGTCATCACCTGGCCGAGCAGCGAGCGCTGCACGCTCTGCACCTCACCGCGGCCATGGCAGGTGTCGCAGCTGACCGGCCGGGAGTCGCCGTTGGTGCCGCGGCCCTGACACCGGTCGCAGAGCACCGCGGTGTCGACGGTGACGCGCTTGGTCACCCCGGCCGCGCACTCGGCCAGCGTCAACCGCATCCGCAGCAGCGAGTCCGACCCGGGCCGGACCCGCCCGACCGGTCCGTGGGATGCGGCGCCGCCGCCGAAGAAGGCCTCGAAGACGTCGCCCAACCCGCCGAAACCGGCGCCGAAGCCGTTGCCCGCGCCGCTCTCCAGCGGGTCGCCGCCCAGGTCGACGATCCGGCGTTTCTCCGGATCGGAGAGCACCTCGTAGGCGGTGCTGATCTCCTTGAACTTGGCCTGCGCCGCCTCGTCCGGGTTGACGTCCGGGTGGTATTTGCGGGCCAGCTTGCGATAGGCGCTCTTGATCTCCGCGTCGCCTGCGTCCCTGCCCACGCCCAGCAGTCCGTAATAATCGCGTGCCACGCCTGACCTCTCCCAGCTTCCAACGCTTTTCGGTAGCCGCCGCTACCTGGTGCCCAGAACTTCACCGATGTACGCAGCAACCGCAGCGACACTAGCGATAGTTCCCGGGTAGTCCATCCGGGTGGGCCCCAGGACCCCCATCCCCCCGTAGACGGTACCCGGCGAACCGTACGCGGTGGACACCATCGCCGTGGTGGCCATCTCTTGCGCCTCCGTCTCGCTGCCGATGCGCACCGTGACCTTACCGGCCTCCTGCTGCACGGTCAGCAACCGCAGCACCACGACCTGCTCCTCGAGCGCCTCCAGGATGGACCGCAGCGAATCGCCGAAGTCGGCGGCGTTGCGGGTCAGGTTTGCGGTCCCCCCCAGCAGCAGGCGCTCCTCCCGGTGCTCCACCAGCGATTCCAGCAGCACCGTCGCCGCCCGACCGACCGCGTCACCGAGCGCGCCCCGCTCGCCCGGCCCGGCGCCGGACAGCGAGTTGGCCAGCTCGGCGACCGCGATCGACGCCGCCGGGATCTTCTTGCCCTCCAGCGCCTGACCGAGCAGCTCGCGCAGCGTGGCCAGCTGGTGGTCGTCGATGGTGTCGCCGAGCTCCACGATGCGCTGGTCCACCCGGCCAGAGTCGGTGATGACCACCAGCAGCAGCCGGGCCGGGGTCAGCGCGATCACCTCCAGGTGGCGGACCGTCGACCCGGAGAGCGTCGGGTACTGGACGACCGCGACCTGGCGGGTCAGCTGGGCCAGGGTGCGCACCGCCCGGCGCAGCACGTCGTCGAGGTCGACCCCGGATTCCAGGAACGACAGGATGGCCCGGCGCTCCGCCGTCGAGAGCGGCTTGACCTCCTCGATCCGGTCCACGAACTCCCGGTACCCCTTCTCGGTGGGCACCCGTCCGGAGCTGGTGTGCGGCTGGGCGATGTACCCCTCGGCCTCCAACACGGCCATGTCGTTGCGGACCGTCGCCGACGAGACACCGAGATTGTGCCGCTCCGGTAGCGCCTTCGACCCGATCGGCTCCTTGGTGGCGACGAAGTCGGCGACGATGGCGCGCAACACCTCGAAGCGGCGGTCGTCAGCGATGCTCATAGCGACTAGGTTACTTTTCGACGTGTTTTTTGGCGCGGGCGTGCACGGAAGTATGCGCATCTGCGCCGTTCGCCGTGTCTATGTGCACTCTCGCGGAGAGACAGGAGGGCATCACACCGTGTCTGACTTCCCCTACACCGGCCGCTTCGGCGTCAACCGGGTGCTCCCCGAACACGGCCGGCCCCGCGACGACGTGCTGGACGAGCTGCGCGCGATGGCCGCGGCCGAAGACCGCACCTGGGAGACCGGCCGGGTCTCCGGCACCATGTACTGCGGCGACCACGAGCACTACCGCTTCCTCGACCAGGCGTTCGGCCTGTTCGCGCACGTGAACATCCTGCAACGCGACATCTGCCCGAGCGCGACCAAATTCGAGGGCGAGATCATCGCGATGGCGCTCGACCTGATGCACGCCGAGGCGGTCACCGACACCGAGCCGGCCGGGATGGTCACCACCGGCGGCACCGGCAGCATCATCCACGCGCTGCTCGCCTACCGCGACCACGCCGCCCAACAGCGCAAGATCGGCCGGCCGAACTTCATCAAACCGGAGACCGGGCACCCGGCGTTCGACAAGGGTTGCCACCTGTTCGGCATCGAGCTGCGCAAGGCGCCGGTCGACCCGCAGACCACGTGCGTCGACGTCGACTGGGTGGCCGACAACATCGACGAGAACACGATCGCGATCATGGGCTCGGCCTGCAACTACGGCTACGGCACCGTCGACCCGATCCCCGAGCTGGGTCAGCTGGCCCTCGATCGCGGGGTCGGCCTGCACGTCGACGGCTGCCTGGGCGGGTTCATCCTGCCGTTCGGCCAGGAGCTGGGCATCCCCGGAATACCGGACATCCCGCTCTTCGATTTCCGGGTCCCCGGCGTCACCAGCATCTCCGCCGACACCCACAAGTACGGCTACGCGCTCAAAGGCGCCTCCACCCTGTTGTTCGCCGACAAGGCGTACCGCAACGCGCAGTACTTCTACCTGCCGGACTGGTCGGGCGGCAAGTACATGTCGCCGGGGATCGAGGGGTCGCGGTCGGGCGGGCTGCTCGCCGCCAGCTGGGCGTCGATGGTGCAGCTGGGCCGGGACGGCTACCGCAGCTACGCCCGGGCGATCTTCGAGACCGCCGCCGCGATGCAGGCCGCGGTGCGCAGCCACCCGGAGCTGACGATCATGGGCAGCCCGACGTTCTGCTTCAGCTTCCGCTCCGACGAGTTCGACATCTACCACGTCGCCGACGCCATGAAGCCGAAAGGCTGGCGGTTCAACGGCCAGCAGTACCCCAACGCGATCCACATGGCGGTCACCCGCCCGCAGACCCAGCCCGGCGTGGTGCAGGCGTTCACCCAAGACCTCGACGACGCGGTGGAATACGCGAAGAAGAAGACCGCTCTCGGCGAGCCCGCGGCCGGCGCCGCGGTCTACGGCGGTGTGCCCGGCGGCCTGACCGCCGAGGCCGCCCAGTTCATCGAGGGGTTCATGGAGCAGATGCTCGACACCCAGCAGTCGCTGCCACCCGTTTCATGACCGGCCCCGCCGCGCCGACGAGCCGGTCCGAGCGGGTAGTGCTCGCCGTCGACCTGGGCACCGGCGGGCCGAAGGTCGGGCTGGTGGCGCTGGACGGCACCGTGCTCTGGTCCGACCACGTCGCCGTGCGCACCGACTACGGTGACGGCGGCACCGCCACCCAGGACGCCGGGCAGTGGTGGACGATCGTCGGCGACGTCACCCGGCGCGGCATCGCCGACAGCGGCGTGCGCGGTGACCAGGTGGTGGGCGTCTCGATCACCGGGCAGTGGGCCAGCACGGTCCCGGTCGACGCCGACGGCCGGCCGGTGGGGCCGTGCGTGATGTGGATGGACACCCGGGGCGCGCCGTACAGCGCCCGGGCGCTGGCCGGCCCGGTGCAGGGCTACCGGCCGCGTGCGGTGGCGACCTGGCTGCGGCGCAGCGGCGGGATACCCGCGCTCAGCGGCGACGATCCCATCGGCCACATGCTCTACCTGCAACACGGGGAGCCGAAGACCAGCGCGGCCACCCGCTGGTACCTGGAGCCGGTCGACTACCTGAGCATGCGGTTCACCGGCCGGGCCGCCGCCTCCCCGGCCTCGATGGTGGGCGCCTGGCTCACCGACAACCGCGACCTCGCCACGCTCGGCTACGACGACGTCCTGGTGCGGCTGACCGGTGTCGATCGGGTGAAGCTGCCGCCACTGGTGCCGACCGGGTCGATCATCGGCCCGGTGACCCCCCGGGTCGCCGCCGACCTCGGCATCTCGCCGGACGCGCAGGTGGTGACCGGTACACCCGATCTGCACAGCGCCACCATCGGTTCCGGGGCGGTGCGCCCGCGCGACCTGCACCTGACGATTTCCACCACGTCGTGGATCGGCTGCCCGATGTCGGCCAAGAAGACCGACGCGCTGCACCAGATGGCGACGGTGCCGGGCATCGACCCGTCGAGCTATCTGTTGGTGAACAACCAGGACACCGCGGGCCGGGCGCTGCAGTGGTTGCGCGACAACGTCTTCGGGGTCGCCGGCATGGTCGGACTGTTCGGACCGTCCGGGTCCGACACCACGTCGAGCCGCGCCGATCACCCCGGGGTGGGCTACCAAGCCCTCACCGAGCTGGCCGGATCCGCGCCCGCGGGTTCGCACGGCGTGATCTTCACCCCGTGGCTCAAGGGCGAGCACTCCCCCATCAACGACCGCAACGCCCGTGGCGGGTTCCACAACCTGTCGCTCGCCACCACCCGCGCCGACCTGGTGCGCGCGGTGCTCGAAGGCGTTGCCTACAACAGCCGCTGGCTGCTGCGCCACGTCGACAAGTTCGCCGGCACCGGCGGCCGAAGCCCGATCCGGATCATCGGCGGCGGCGCCCAGTCCGACCTGTGGTGCCAGATCATCGCCGACGTGTGTGGCCGCCCGTGCGAACGGGTGGCCGACCCACTCAACGCCCAGCTGCGCGGCGCCGCGCTCTTCGCCGGGCTGGGCATGGGTGAGATCAACCGCGACGAGCTGCGCGACCTGGTCCGGGTCGACGTCGTCTTCCAGCCGGACGCCGCGAACCGCGCCGTCTACGACCGGCTGTTCGCCGAGTTCCCGGGGCTGTACCGGGCGCAGAAGGGGATGTTCGCCCGGCTCAAGGAATGATGGGCATGAACGGCGGCAGCGGCGGACCGGGTGCCCGCGGCGGCGGTGCTGGTAACGGTTGTCCAGGTCGGTGAGCTCCGGCAGCGCCTCGATCGCCGAGTCGTTGGTGAGCAACCAGTGGCCATTCCGGTCGACCAGCACGACAGGACCCCTTCACGTCGGAGACGGCCGCTCTCGACCGGGTGTCTCGAACAGCGGTCAGTGCTGGGCGAGCATCCCGAACAACGCCGTCGCCGAGTCGTGCGAGAGCACCCAGCTGCCCTGGTCGACCAGCATGACCGGGGTGGGCTGCGGCGCCTTCTTCGGACCGGAGATGGTCACCGTGGTGGTGGCCTGGTTGGGGCCCGCGGGCAGCACCGGACCGACGTCGAAGGTGAACGGCAGCTCGCCGTCCCGGTAGGCCTTGCGCAGCTCGTGGTCGAGCCCGTGCCCTTCCTCCTGGGTGATGCCGTTCTCGACCAGGTCGCCCTTCTCCTTGTAGGTGATGCCCGCATCGGTCAGCCGGGTCAGCATGCCGGCCACCTCGTCGCCGGTCGGCAGGGGTGCGCCCGGCGCCGGCGCGGGCGGCGGGTCCAGCGGCAGCGGCGCGTCGACGATGCCGCGCTGCGCCGGCAGCCCAGCGGGATCGGCGGATCCGACGCCGGCACCCACGACGGCAGCGGCGGCGGCGCCCGCCACCCCGAGCGCGATCCGGGCAGTCAACGGTGATCGAGCCATGGATTCGTCCCCTTTGATCAGGTGCACCGACGCCTCCTGCCGGCGTGGTCGTCCGGCGCAGTCTAACGCCATGACGTCCTCCCCACGGCTGAAGCCGGGGGATTCCAACCCGTTCATGCTGCGGTTCCAGCGGCTAGGTGCGTGGGTCAGTAACCGGCGATATCCGGTGTGTCGTTTCTGCGGTTGAACCGGGTGGTCGGCGAGGCTGTCGGTATGGGTTCGATGGCAG
>NZ_JBYCLB010000559.1:0-10229 GCF_057473705.1 Mycobacterium sp. TH-M15
ATTGAAAACCTGAAATCGGCGGTGCCCGAGTACGCCAAGGACCTCAAGCTCAACCTCGGCTCGATCACCCGCACCACGGCGCTGGACGACGAGCAACTGTGGGGCTGTCTGCTGGCCAGCGCCGCGGCGACGCGAAGCAGCGAGGTGCTGGCCCAGATCGGCGCCGAGGCGGCCGACAACCTCTCCGCCGAGGCCTACCGAGCCGCGTTGGGCGCCGCGTCGATCATGGGCATGAACAACGTGTTCTACCGCGGCCGGGGCTTCCTGGGTGGCGCGTACGACGATCTGCGTCCGGGGCTGCGGATGAACATCATCGGTAACCCGGGGGTGGACAAGGCCAATTTCGAGCTGTGGTGCTTTGCCGTGTCGGCGGTGAACGGCTGCTCGGATTGCCTTGTCTCCCATGAGCGTGCGGTCCGCGACGCCGGTCTCACCCGCGACGCGGTTGTGGAGGCATTGAAGGTCGCGGCCATCGTGGCGGGTGTGGCACAGTCGATCGTCGCCGCCCAGGCCCTACCCGCCGCCTCGCCGTAGCGGCGTCGCACCCGCCGGCGAATGGGCGCAGACACGCCTCCCCGATCGGCGGGTCGCCCGGGCGACCACACGCTCGCCCCCGTCCGGGGGAATACGCCGTAGACTTCGGGTTCGTGGCACTCAGCGATGCCGACCTGCGCTACCTGAACCGGTGCGTCGAGCTGGCCCGCGAAGCGCTCGACAACGGTGACGCGCCGTTCGGCGCGGTGCTCGTCGGCGGCCGGCTCGGTGATGACCGCATCCTCTACGAGGACCGCAACCGGACCGGCGCCGGCGACCCCACCCGGCACGCCGAATTCAACGTCGCGCAGTGGGCGGCGGCCAACCTCGCCCCGGTGCGCCGGGTCCGGACCACCGTCTACACCTCCTGTGAACACTGCCCGATGTGCGCGGCCGCCCACGCCTGGGTGGGCCTCGGCCGGATCGTCTACGCGACGTCGGCGGCGCAGACGTACGGCTGGATCGCGGACCTGCACGGGGCGCCGCCGCCGGTGGCGCCGCTGCCGATCACCGCGGTCGCGCCCAAGGCCGTCGCCGAAGGGCCGGCCCCGCAGCTCGCCGACGCGTTGAAAGCCCTGTTCGTCGCCGACTATCGGCGCCGAGGCCAGCCGGGCGGGGCCGGCCGGGCGACGGCGATGTGATGCACCCGAGCCTGCGCGTCGAGACAGCGCTGCAGGTTGACCGGGTCGGCGCTGTCGGCCACACCCGCACCGTGGCACAGTTCCCACCGGATAGCGGGCGGACGGCGGAAGGAGTGACGGTGGCGGTCAGGCGACGAGTCCCCCGGGTCGGCGACCTGGCACCGTTGATCCGGTTCAAACGGCCACGGCTGAACCGCACCCGACGCCGGCTGGAGGGCGCGCTGACCATCGATGATCTGCGCCGGATCGCCCAACGACGGACCCCGAAGGCGGCGTTCGACTACACCGACGGCGCCGCCGAGGACGAGATCTCGATCGCCCGGGCTCGGCAAGCCTTCCGCGACATCGAGTTTCACCCGGCGATCCTGCGCGACGTCACCACCGTGAACACCGGCTGGCGGGTGCTCGGCGGGTCGGTGGCGTGGCCGTTCGGGATCGCGCCGACGGGCTTCACCCGGCTGATGCAGACCGAGGGCGAGATCGGCGGCGCCCGGGCGGCGGCGGCCGCCGGCATCCCGTTCGCCCTGTCCACCCTGGGCACCGCCGCCATCGAAGACGTGGCGGCCGCGGCGCCGCAGGCCCGCAAGTGGTTTCAGCTGTACATGTGGCGTGATCGGGACCGGTCGATGGCGTTGCTGCGCCGGGCCGCCGACGCCGGCTTCGACACCCTGCTGGCCACCGTCGACTGCCCGGTCGCCGGGGCACGGCTGCGCGACGCCCGCAACGGGATGGCGATCCCGCCGGCGCTGACCCTGCGCACCGTGCTGGATGCGATTCCCCGACCGGCCTGGTGGTTCAACCTGCTGACCACCGAACCGCTGGCGTTCGCGTCGCTGGACCGCTGGCCGGGCACCGTCGGGCAGTACATGGACACCATGTTCGACCCGAGTGTCACCGTCGATGACCTGGCCTGGGTCAGATCCCAGTGGCCGGGGAAGTTCGTGGTCAAGGGCATTCAGACGCTCGACGACGCCCGCGCCCTGGTCGATCTCGGTGTGGACGGCATCGTGTTGTCCAACCACGGCGGCCGCCAGCTGGACCGGGCCCCGGTGCCGTTTGAGCTGCTGCCCAAGGTGGCGCGCGAACTGGGCGCCGACATCGAGATCCTGCTGGACACCGGCATCATGTCCGGGGCCGACATCGTCGCGGCGATCGCGCTCGGTGCCCGCTGCACCCTGATCGGACGCGCCTACCTGTACGGGCTGATGGCCGGCGGTGAGGCCGGGGTGCGCCGGGCGATCGAGATCCTGTCCGACCAGATCGTCCGCACCATGCGGCTGCTCGGGGTCGGCTCACTCGAGGAGCTGTCACCGCGGCATGTGACCCAGCTGCGGCGCTTGGTTCCGGTGGAAACCCCGGAACCGGGGTAACGTCGCCGGCGGGGAGCCGGCCTGCGCTCCGGTAGGGCGCAGCCGACGGCAGCAGGGCCAGCACAACGAACGGAGCAGCGCACATGACACGGTCGGAGACGTTCATCGTTATCGGCGCCGGGCTTGCCGGGGCAAAGGCCGCCGAGGCGGCTCGGGACAACGGCTTCGACGGCACCATCGTGGTGATCGGTGAAGAATCGCATCCACCGTACGAGCGCCCGCCGCTGTCCAAGGAGTATCTGGCCGGCAAGAAGACCCTCGACGATTTCACCGTCAACTCCGCCGACTGGTACCGCGAGCACGATGTCGACCTGCGGCTGGGCACCCGGGCGGTGTCGCTGGACCGTCCCGGTCGCACCGTCGGGCTCACCGACGGCGCCGGTGTCCACTACGACCGGCTGCTGCTGGCCACCGGATCCCGGTCTCGCCGGCTGCCCATCGCCGGGGCCGACGCCGAACGGGTGCACTACCTGCGCACCATCGACGATGCGTCGGCACTGAACTCCGCGCTGACCGAAGGGTCTTCGCTGGCGGTGGTGGGCGCCGGGTGGATCGGGCTCGAGGTGGCGGCCGGTGCCCGCCAGCGCGGCGTCGACGTCACCGTCGTCGAGACCGCCCCGCTGCCGCTGCAGGCCGCGCTGGGTGCGGAGAACGGCGCGGTCTTCGCCGACCTGCACCGGGCGCACGGGGTAGACCTGCGGCTGGGTTGCACGGTCGCCGAGATCACCACCGCCGGCGGTGCGGCCACCGGCCTGCGGCTGGCCGACGGGACGGAGATCACCGCCGACGCCGTGCTGGTCGCGGTCGGCGCGCAACCCAACATCGAGCTGGCCGAGCAGGCCGGGCTCGCCGTCGATGACGGTGGGGTTCTGGTCGATGCCGCGCTGCGCAGCAGCGACCCCGACATCTACGCCGTCGGAGACATCGCGGCCGCCGAACATCCGCTGCTGGGTGGCCGGGTGCGCACCGAGCACTGGGCCAACGCGCTCAAGCAGCCGGCGGTGGCGGTGGCCGGGATGCTGGGTGAGCCGGGCGAATACGCCGAACTGCCGTACTTCTTCACCGACCAGTACGACCTCGGCATGGAGTACGTCGGCCACGCCCCCGGCTACCACCGGGTGGTGTTTCGCGGTGACGTCACCGGCCGCCAATACACCAGCTTCTGGCTGACCGCCGACAACCGGGTGCTGGCCGGGATGAACGTCAACATCTGGGAGGGGCTCGACGACATCAAAGCCCTGATCCGCTCGCGGCGGCCGGTCGACCCCACCCGGCTGGCCGACCCGCACGCACCGCTGGCCGACCTGTCCAGCTGACCCGGCCGTCGCGCGTCAGAGCAGCGTCGCGGTCCCGTCGTCGTGCACGTCGACGGCGGCCCCGGCGATGTCGTCGCGCACCGCGGATTCGGCGACCGAGGCGTCGGGGACCATCGCCCACGTGCGCGACCCGTCCGGGGTGCGCACCGCCAGGAACAGCTTCGCCGGCCGGCCGTCCCGGTCGAACGGCGCGGTCCAGGTCTCCACGCTGCCACGCCCGGACCAGGACACCAGGGACTTGCGGGTGGGTTCCCGGTCGACCAGCGGCTGGACGTCTTCCCACCGGAATCCCGCCGGCGGCGGTTCGGTGCCGTAGACCCCGACGCTGTGTTTGGTCAGGAATCCGCCGTTGGCGGTGATCAGGCCACGGCGTCCGGGGTGCGCGACCAGCAGCTCGGCCAGGGTCGCGATGGCGTGCATGACGTAGTTGTTCCACGGGCCACCGGCGAAGGTCAGCCCGCCGGTGACGGTCAGCGGCCGGTCCGGATCATCAAGCGGCAGCCCGAGTTCGGTGGCCGCGACCTGGACCGCGGACGGGAAGCAGGAGTACAGGTCGACGTAGTCGATGCCGCCGACCTCGGCGATCCCGGCCAGTTCCAGAGCGCGCGCTCCGGCGATCCGGATCGCCGGGGACCGGTACAACTCGTGCCGCTCGGCGGTGGTGTAGGTGTCGTGGGCGTCGCTGCCGGCCTGCGGGTACACCCAACGCTCGGTGGGCACCCCCAGCTCGGTGGCGGTGCCCACCGAGGTCAGCACCAGCGCGGCAGCCTGGTCGACCATGTTGTTGGAGTTCATCAGCTTGGTGTAGGGCCAACTGATCATCCGGTTCGTCTCGCTCGGCTGGTAGATCTCCTCGGCGGTAACGGGTTTGCGGATCCAGGCGTGCGGGTTGCCGACCGCCACCGCGTTGAACCGCTCCCACAGCCGCGCGATCCGCCGGCGGTGTTCGTCGACCGGCTCACCGGCGGCGATCCGCAGCGCCTGCTCGAACATCGGGTAGACGTACGCCGGTCGATCCAGCCGGATGCGGGCCTCGGCCTCGCCGATCATCGGCACCTCGTCGCCGAGGCTCGCGGCGACCGGGACGGCCTCGTCCTGCGCCGTCACCGGCACCTGCCTGCCGTCGGCCCGCAGCCGGGTGCGGGTGCGCCAGGTCTCGCCGCCGGCCAGCAGCACCACCCCGGCGCGACCGCCCCAGATGTCCAGACACGCCTGATTGACCAGCGACTGCGGCACGTTGCCGCCGACCGGGGTGTATCCGGTCGCCGGCTGATCGGCGCCGATGCGCTCCCCCAACAGTCGTCCCGGGTCTCGGTAGTACGCGGTGAACAGGTTCACCACCCGGATCGAGTCAACCGCGGCCAGCACCTTGGCGTCGGCGGCCCGCCGTGTCGCGGCCGCCACCAGGTCGACGGGTTCCAGAGGTTCGGTCGGGTCGTGCTGGTTGATCTGGCCGTAACCGATCAGCACGGGGGTTCTGGGGTCCACGGGCATGCGGCAAGGGTAATGGCCGGGTCGCGGCCCTCCGTCGAGGGATGTCGAGGATCCGGAAAGGCTGAACTAGCCACGTGCGGGTACCGGCAGAATAAAGTGATGCCCATGACCGGTCACCCGCGGCGCCGCCGCGTCTCCCGTACAGCGATCTCGATCGTCTCCGGCGTGCTCGTCGGATCGACGATCACCTGGACTTTCACCACGGCCACCGCCGACCCCGAGCCGCCGTCCGCCAAAGGTCCGGTGCGTTACGAACTGACCGGCTCCGGGGTGGCCGGCTACGTCACCTACCAGACCGACAACGGCCAACTGCACGCCACCAACGTCACGCTCCCGTGGTCGGTGGAGGTCACCCGGGTGCTGAAGGGCGCCCCGCCGGTGCACCTGCTCAGCGCACAGACCGCCGGCCCGGGAACGATCACCTGCGCGATCGTGGTGGCGGGCAAGGAGGTCGTCCGCAACACCGCGACGGGTGACCCGGCCAGGGTGATCTGCGAGGACCATGGCCCGCCGGTGGTGACCTCGACCGTTCCGCCGGCGCCGGTCGAGGAGCCGGGCGAACATCCGATCGGCTGACAGCCCGGTCCGGGCCGTGCCGGTAGACTTCCCGACGATGACCGCGCCCGCGTGTGCGGTGCCCCACGGCCAGCACCCGCTGCTGTCCCAGCTGTCGGCACTGCACCATCTCCGCACCTATCTCGACGTCGCCGTCGTCGTGGTGGCGCTGGTGCTGACCAATCTGGTCGCGCACTTCACCACGCCGCGAGCGGGTATCGTCACCGTTCCGGCGGCGGCCGCCACCCTGCTGATCCTGGTCCGGTGCAACGGCTTGAGCTGGGCCGAACTCGGGCTGAGCCGCGCGCAGTGGAGATCGGGCGGCGGGTATGCGATGGCCGCCGTGCTGGTGGTGCTGTCGGTCGTCGCCGTCGGCGCGCTGCTGCCCTGGACCCGGCCGATGTTCCTGAACAACCGCTATGCGACGGTCTCCGGCGCGCTGGTCGCGTCGATGGTCATCATCCCGCTGCAGACCGTCATCCCCGAGGAGCTGGCGTTTCGCGGGGCGTTGCACGGCGCGTTGAATCGGGCCTGGGGGTTTCGCGGTGTGGCGGCCGGTGGCTCGCTGCTGTTCGGCCTCTGGCATGTGGCATCGTCACTCGGGCTGACCAGCAGCAATATCGGTCTCACCCGACTATTCGGCGGGGGTTTCGTCGGGATGGCGGCGGGCGTGACGCTGGCCGTCTGCGCCACCGGGGCAGCTGGCTTCGTGTTCAGCTGGCTGCGCCGGCGCAGCGGGAGCCTGATCGCGCCGATCGCGCTGCACTGGTCGCTGAACGGGCTGGGGGCGCTGGCCGCAGCCATGGTCTGGCAGCTCTCCGGCTGACACCGCCGCGGGCCGGCCGCCGGCTCAGACCAGCAGCACCGCCGCGCCGGCGATCCGGCCGGCGGCCAGGTCGGCCAGCGCGCGATCGGCATCGCCGAGCGAATACTCCGGCGTCGTCACCGTGAGGTGGTGCTCACCGGCCACCGTCAGGAACGCCCGGGCGTCGGCACGGGTGTTCGAGGTCACCGACCGGATCTGACGGTCCTGGAACAGATGCCGCTGGTAGTTCAGCGCCGGAATGTCACTGAGGTGGATTCCGGCGATCGCCAGGGTTCCGCCGCGATCCAGCGCCTCGCACGCGGGCAGCACCAGCTCGCCGACCGGGGCGAACAGGATCGCCGCGTCCAGCAGCACCGGCGGCGGGTCGGCGGCCCCCTGCGCCGACGCCGCCCCGAGCTCCAGCGCCAACCGCTGCGCGCGGGGATCGCGGGTCATCACGTGCACCTCCGCGCCCTGCGCCGCCGCCACCTGGGCGGTGATGTGCGCGCTGCCGCCGAACCCGTACAGGCCCAGCCGGCCGCCGGGCGGCAGGTCGGCGCGGAGCAGGGCGCGATAGCCGATGATGCCGGCGCAGAGCAGCGGCGCCAGTTCGCTGTCGCTGTACCCGTCGGGCAGGTGGTGCGCGAACGCCGCCGGCACGGTGGCGAACTCGGCATAGCCGCCGTCGGCGTCCCAGCCGGTGTACCGGGATTCCGGGCAGAGGTTCTCGTCGCCGCGCCGGCAGTACCCGCAGTTCCCGCAGGTGTGTCGCAGCCAGGCGATCCCGACCCGGTCGCCGACCCGGAACTCCTCGCCGGCGTCACCGCCCACCTCGATCACCTCGCCGACCACCTCGTGACCCGGGGTCACCTGGGCGCGGTGCACCGGCAGGTCACCCTCGGCGACGTGCAGATCGGTGCGGCAGACGCCGCAGGCGTGCACGGCAACCAGCAGCTCGGCGGGTTGCGGCTCGGGCACCGGGGCGGTCACCCGGATCAGCGGGCCACTGCTCATCGGACCGGGCCGGTGCACCCGCCACGCGCTCATCGCGGGCTGCGGGCATGCGGTCATGCCATCCATCGTGCCCGGCTGACCGGGGTTTGTCGGCGCAGCGCCGCCTCGCGCGGTGACGCCGGCCGAAGACTGACCGACCGCCCGGGCTAAATCTTGCTTCGCAGCAGCTTGAGCAGCCAAAGCAGGATCACCGAACCGAGGACCGCGGTGAACAGGGTGAACCAAAATCCGCCGCCGGCGGTGTTGAGGAAGAAACTCAACAGGTAGCCGCCGAGCAGCGCCCCGACCACGCCGATCACGATGTCCACCAGGATGCCGGACCGACCACTGCCGACGATCTTGTTCGCCAGCCAACCGGCGATCGCGCCGATCAGGATGTACCCGATCCACCCGACGCTGGTCAGCGTTGACGAGCGGGCGAGGAACTCTGTCGCTGCCACGGTCTTCATTCCCTGCTCCTTTGTGTCGGTCACCCGCTAGCGTAACGCCGACTCGCCGGAGTTCGGGTCGTCCCGGCCGCGGTTACTGGCCGGGTGCCGGCGCCTGCGCACCCGGCGGCGGTGCCTGCGCACCCGGCGGCGGAGCCTCGGGCGGCGGCGGTGCCTGCGCACCCGGCGGCGGCGGTGCCTGCGCACCCGGCGGCGGCGGTGGCGGCGCCAACGGCCGGATGGACTCGGCGAGCACCTTGGCCGCGCCCCGGTCCACCGGGTCGTTCGCCGTGCCCAGCCAGACCACGAACCAGCGCTGGGTCTCCCCCCGCTGGCCGGCGGCCGGCGGCGGCGTGCCGATCACACCACTCCAGATCTGGCCGTTCGGCTTCGCGGTATCGGAGAACCTCACCTCGTAGTAGGACGCGCTGCCGGTCAGGCCGTTGCCACTGAGCGCGACGGTCTCCTGGTCCTGCCGGGTTCCGGGGTAGGGCATGAAGAACTCGCCCATGTCGGAGGCGAGCCGAGTCGCCGCCTTGGCGTTGTCGGCCTCCTGGCTGGCGTACAGGCGCTGGTCCAGCCGGCCCAGGATGATCCGGGTGTCGTTGGCGACCGGCGTGGGCTGGCCGGGCAGCACCGGCTGGCCGGTCTGCTTGCTCAGCAGCGCCGAACCGTACTCCAGGTGGCTGGTGTCGGACTCCACCCAGCCCCCGGGCAGCACGTAGCTGAAGCCGTCGGCAACGTCGTCGACCCGGCCTTCCTCCGGTTCGGCCGGCGGCGGTGGCGCCAGCGGATCGGCCGGCGCGATGTTCGGCGGGGGCGGCGGCGGCACCGGGTCGGCCTGTGCCGGGACGGCCGTCAAGGCGGCGATCGCACTGACCGTCGCCAGCGTGATGGGCCAGGCGCGCTTGGGTAGGTCCTGCTTCATGTCAGTGAAACCTACCGTGTTACAGAGGTGACGCAAGTGCGGGGTGCGTAGCGGTGTGTCGGGTTACCACGCCGAGCAACCGGATCGCTGCGCCGGGGCCTCGGCCGCAGCGCCACCTCGTCGGCCTGCACCGAGAACCAGACCGGGTCGCCGGGCATCAGCCGCAGCTCGGCGGCGGCGTCGGCGTCGGTCACCCGCTCCAGCTGGATCTGCAGCGGCAGCGTGCGGGTCACCCCCTGCCGGCGAACCCGCGAACGTCAGCGTCGCGCCGAACTCGCCCAGCGAGCGGGCGAAGGCCAGCACCACGCCGGAGGCCAGCCCCGGGACCAGCAACGGCAGGCACCCGCCACCAGGCCGGACCGACCAGCCACGGGTCAGGGGTTGCCGAAGCCGGCGCCGTCGAGGATCTTCTGGCCCCGCTCACCGACCACCAGGTCGATGAAGTGCTGCGCCAGGACCGGGTCCGCGGAGCCCTTCAGCAACCCGATCGAGTAGGTGTTCACCGCCTGCGTCGACTCGGGAAACTCCACGGTGGCCACGGTATCCCCGGCGTTGATCGCATCGGTCCGATAGACCACGCCGGCGTCGGCCTGACCGCTGGTGACCTTGCCCAGCACGTCGGTGACGTCCGGCTCCTCGCTGACCGGGTCGATCCGGGCGTGGGTGAGCTCCTCGATCCGGTGGGTCGCCACGCCGCACGGGACCGGTTGCTGACACACCGCCACCGTCAGGCCGGGCCGGGCCAGATCGGCGAAGCGGCTGACCGCCCTCGGGTTTCCCGGTGCGGTGACGATCACCAGCGTGTTGGTGGCGAACGTCCGCTCCCGGCTCTGCAGCAGGCCGGCATCGGCGACCTTCGCCATCTGCGCGGTGTCGGCCGAGGCGAAGACGTCGCCGTCGACCCCCTGGGTCAGCTGGATGGCCAGGTCCGAGGAGCCGCCGAAGGTGAACTCCACCGTCGCGTCGGGATTGTCGGTCCGCAGCCGCTCGGCGATCTCGGTGAACGCCGGCCGCAGTGACGCCGCGGCGAAGACGGTGATCGACGGCCCGCTCGGGGCGCCGCAGCCGCCGGTCAGACCCGCCGCCAGCAGTGCCGCACCTGCCAGTGTCCGGGCCCGCCGCATGGTCGAACCATAGCGAAGCC
>NZ_JBYCLB010000560.1:0-2498 GCF_057473705.1 Mycobacterium sp. TH-M15
CCGGCGTCGGTGAGCGTGCGCAGCCGCACCGCCGGATCCTTGTCCGGGCTGCCGTAGTGCGCCAGGCCCTTGGTCTCGAACAGCCGTCGTGAGGTGGACTCCAGCATCATCCCCATCGACGGCGCCACCGGCTTGAGCCGCGCCATCTCCGACCAGCTCAGCACCCCCGGGTTCAGGTGCGGCAGCAGGCCGGTCTCCTCCAGCACCCGGATCGCCATCGCCCGCAGGTAGGACAGGGTGGTGTCGTAGCCGCGCTCCTCCAGCCACCGCTGCGCCTCGGGCCAGCGCGCCTCCGGCCGGTCACCCAGGGTGAACAGCGCCTCCTTGCAGCCCAGCTCGGCGCCCCGGCGGGCGATGTCGAGGATCTCGTCGGGCGACAGGTACATCTCCTTGCCCTGGGCGCGCAGCACACCGGGCACCGTGACGAAGGTGCAGTAGTGGCAGCTGTCCCGGCACAGGTGGGTGACCGGGATGAACACCTTGCGCGAGTAGCTGATCGGCAGTCGACCGCCCGGGCCGCGGCGGTGCGACGATTGCAGGCCGGCGTCACGCACCCGGGCCGCGCTGGCGCACAGGTCGGCCAGGTCGTCGCCGCGGGCGGTCATCGCGATCGCGGTCTCGTCGACGTTGAGCACCACGCCGTCGCGGGCGCGGCGCAACACCCGGCGCAGCGCCGAGGTGGTGGTGCGCGGGTGCGCCGTCATCGGCGCGCCGCCCACCCGGAAACCTCGGCGCACGTCATATTCGTCAGGGTAGTCGCCCTTCTGCCGGGTGCGGATACCACGGTCGACGGCCAACGCCTGCGACGGCGATGACGTCGATTCCGGCCCAGGTCGGTGCCGCCGCCGGGCGCACTCGGCACCGACCTGCCCGGCGTATCGGGCGGGTTGCTAAGCCTGGTCTCCCGACGGTCCGATCGGCGCCCGGCGGCGCCACAACAGCCCAGCCGGCGGCGCACTGCCCAGCAGGATCATCAGCAGCACCCGGTAGGCCAGCGCGTCGCGCCCGGCGAAGATCATGTCGCCGCCGGGTCCACCCAGGCTCATCACCGCCACCGTCAGCAGCCAGGACCACAACGGCAGCGCCGCCACCCGCAACGACGGCGTCCAGTGCAACGCCGCCCAGACCAGCACCAGGTTGACCAGGCCGCCGACCAGCGCGCTGATCGGAAACGGATTCTGACCGAGCGACGCGGGCAACAGCAACGCGGTGGTCACCGCGCAGAGCACGCCGTCGATGGCCAGCAGACTCAGCACCACGAAACGGCCCGCCCGGGACGCCGCACGCGGCGTTGCTGCGGGGGGCGCCGGCGGTTCGGCCGTGCTCAGGTCGGGATGCTGTCCAGCTGGCTGACCATCGAGCCCGCCATCCACTGAAAGCTGTCCAGCCACCACTGCCAGTGCTCCAGGTTCGGGTCCAGGTCGGGGTCCATGCTCGGAGCTTACCGCGCTGCGTCCGCGGCGAGGTCGATACCCGCGAGAAGGTCGGTCTCCCAGCCCCGGGCGTCCCGCTCCCCCGCGGCACCGGCGGCCAGGATGTAGTGCTCGACCCCCGCGATCGGCAGCGCCAGGTTGTTCGAGAGTGCGTAGGCTCGGCCGCTCGGCCCGACGGTGACCTGGGTGGCGTGCGCCCGCAGTGCGGCCAGCTTCGCCGGCAGTGCGTCGGTGCCGTCGACGACGGCGTCGATCCGGTCGTCGGGGTAGCCGCCGGGAACGTCGCCGTCGGGCGGTAACACCCAGTGCGGCAACATGTCCGCGGCTTGCAGCTTCCGCCGGCCGGCCCGCGCCGCGCTGCCGGCGGTCACCGTCCAGTACAGCTTCGGCGTTGCCCACCCGGCCGCCGCGGCGGCGTCGACGGCCGCGACGGTGACCCGGTGGGTGTGGATGTGGTCCGGGTGGCCGTAGCCGCCCTGCGGGTCGTAGCTGATTACGACGTGCGGGCGGAGCTCGCCGATGGTCGCGGCCAGCGCGCCGACCGCGGCGTCGCCGGCGTCGACGAACCGCGGGTGCCGGCGTCTCGGGGTACCGGCCATGCCGGAGTCACGCCAGCGGCCCGCGCCGCCGAGGAAGGTGGGGCCGGCTACGCCCAGCGCGCGCAGCGCGGCGGTGAGCTCGCCGATCCGATAGCCGCCGAGCTGGTCGGCCCGGTCGACCACCAGCTGCGCCCAACGGTCCCCGATCACCTCGCCCTCCTCGCCGAGCGTGCAGGTCACCACCTGCACCCGCGCGCCGCGGGCGGCGTAGTGGGCGATGGTGGCCCCGGTGGTCAGCGTCTCGTCGTCGGGGTGGGCGTGCACGAAGAGCAGCCGGGCGGTTTCGGGCATGGGCGCACCCTATCGCCGCCGCCGCCTTGGTGTTAGGGGAAGATCCCGGTGAACAGGCCGGGTAGTACGTCGGTGTAGAGGCCGGTGACGTTGCCGGCGTCGAACAGGGCCCCCCACTGGTCGGCGGTGAGCTGGGTCAGCGCCGTCCAGTCGGTTGAATCGAGGCCGGCGAAGG
>NZ_JBYCLB010000561.1:0-2734 GCF_057473705.1 Mycobacterium sp. TH-M15
CGCGGCCACCGCCGTGGCCAGCTTGGCCAACGCGGCCAGCACCGCCGCGCCCGATCCGTCTGCGTCGTGCTCGAGCGCCACGGCCAGCCCGCTGTCAGCTGCCGCGGCGCGAGGGTGGGGCGCGACCACGATGGCGGGAACGCCGACCGGCCGGGCGGCTAGCACAGCGACCGCACCGGCCGCGATCGCCGAGGCGGCGTGGTCATGCCCGTCCGAGCGGGCCCCCGGAAGGGCCAGGAATAGACCGCCAGGGCCAACGGCCCGCGAGTCGAATTCCACGCTGCCGGTGACGTGGCGCTCGGCGGCCTCCTCGGGCGAGATATCGACCAGCGCGCCACCGACGATCTCGGCGATCTGGGCGACCGTCAGGTCGATCATTGGCGGGCCTGCAGCGCCCGGGCCAGCTCCACCCGGTCATCGAAGGGGCGGGTCTCGACGGCGCCCCGCTGCCCGGTCTCATGGCCTTTGCCGGCTACCAACACCACATCATCAGGGCCCGCCCAGGCGACCGCGTATTGGATCGCGGCCCGCCGGTCGCCGATTTCGACGACCTGCGCCGCACCGCCGGCCGCGGCGGCACCGGCCAGGATTTCGCGGCGGATTGCCGCCGGATCCTCGCCGCGCGGGTTGTCGGCGGTAACGACGACCAAATCGGCTAGCTCAGCGGCGATTTCGCCCATCGGAGCCCGCTTGCCCGGGTCACGCTCGCCGCCCGCGCCGAATACCACCGCCAGCCGACGGTCCGGCTGCAGCAGGGTGGTCAGCACCGCGCGTAACGCGCCTGGCTTGTGCGCATAGTCGACCAGCGCAAGAAAATCCTGGCCGCGGTCGATCTGTTCCAGTCGCCCGGGGACTCGGATTTCCCGCAGTCCCAGGGACGCCTGCTCCGGCGACACCCCAACCGCATCGAGAATCGCCAGGGCAACAAGACAATTGGCGATGTTGTAGCGGCCGAGTAATCGGATGCCGACCCGGTGCTGGACGCCGGCGGGGTCTACGGCGGTGAATTCTTGTCCGCCGGCACCCAGTGGCGCCACGTCCGTCGCGCGCCACGATGCGGGTTGGCCTAGGGCGCTGACGGTGATGGCGTCACCGGCCCGGGCGGCCGTCGCGCGCCCGGCGTCGTCGTCGATGCATACCACGACGGTGTGAGCCCGCAGCGACGAGTGCGGATCGAACAGCACCGCCTTGGCTTCGAAGTACTCCTGCATGCTGGGGTGAAAGTCGAGGTGGTCGCGAGACAGATTGGTGAAACCGGCCACCGCGAACTGGGTGCCGTCCACCCGGCCCAGACTCAACGCGTGACTAGACACCTCCATGACCACGGTGTCCACCCCGCGTTCGGCCATCGCCGCGAGCATCGCCTGCAGCGCAGGAGCCTCCGGCGTGGTCAGTGCGCTGGGGATGTCGGCACCGTCGATCCGGATGCCGATGGTGCCGACCAGCCCGGCCATTCGCCCGCCGGCCCGTAGACCGGCCTCAACCATATAAGTGGTGGTCGTCTTGCCCGATGTTCCGGTGATCCCAACAACCGTCATCCGGTTAGAGGGATGTCCATACACCGAGGCGGCCAGGCCGCCGAGCACGCTGCGGGGTGCCGGATGTACGAGTATCGGCACGCTGCTGGCTCCGAAGCCAGGCAAGCCTGCCAGCTCCGCGACCCCCGCGGCGTCGGTGAGCACCGCGACGGCACCGCGCTCGAGCGCGACGCCGGCATACCGAGCGCCGTGCGGGGACACCCCGGCCAGGGCGGCGACCAGGTCACCGGGCAGCACCTCCTGGGCCCGCAGCGTCACACCGGTCACCGGAACGTCGGGGACGGTCGCCGGCTGCCCGGGGCCGTCGGCCAGCACCGCGCCAACCTGAACCGCAAGTGCAGGTAGCCGCCCGCCCGCAGCGGCGCTGGGGCGCAACCCAGTCGGCACCGCCACCACTTCAGTCACACCTCCTACGCCGCGTCAACCTCATGATCGGCCATGACACCCTATCTGCCCGCACCGGTCTGCGAGGTTGGCTCGTCCGTCAGAGTGTGCGATGACGGCTAACTGACGAACCCGAGTCGGCCGCTAGGTGGCCTGCAGCCTCAACGGCGGCCCCGGATCCGGTGACAGCGGCACGTTCTCGCGCTGCATCAGCCAGCCCGCGATGTTGTGGAACAGCGGTGCCGCCGACGTACCTGGTGAACCGTCGGCGGCATGCTGAGGGTTGTCCATCATGATGCCGATGACGTAGCGGGGATTGTCGGCGGTGGCCATTCCGGCAAAGGTGATCCAGTAGACGTCGTCGAAGTAGCAGCCGCAGGCGGGATTGATCTGCTGCGCGGTACCTGTCTTGCCGGCGATCTGATAGCCGGACACCCCGGCTGCGGACCCGGTGCCCTGCTGGTAGCCCATCGGATCATGTTGCACCACGGCGCGCAGCATCTGCCGCACGGTCTGGGCAGTCTGCGGCGACACCACCCGAATACCGTCCGGCCGCGGTTCGTGCGTCCGAGTGCCGTCGGCTGCGATGGTGGCCTTGATGATCCGCGGCGGCACCCGCACCCCGTCGTTGGCGATGGCCTGATACATGCCGGTCATCTGCAGCAGGGTCATCGAAAGACCTTGGCCGATAGGCAGGTTCGAGAAGGTGCTGCCCGACCATTGGTCGATGGGCGGTACCAGCCCAGCGCTCTCACCGGGCAGCCCTACGCCGGTGCGTTGACCTAACCCGAACTTGCGGGTCATGTCGTAAA
>NZ_JBYCLB010000562.1:0-6226 GCF_057473705.1 Mycobacterium sp. TH-M15
CGGCGGTGAACTTCGGCGCCGTGTCGATCACCGTCCGAGCACCTCGAAAACCTCGGCGGGGGCGTGCGCCCGCTGCGCGGTGCGCACCGCGTTCGCCCGGTACGCCTGGGACAGGTCCGCGTCGACCGCGGCCAGCGCGGCCAGATGTCCGGCGAGCGCGGCCGCGTCGCCACGAGCAACCGGACCGGTGAGCGCGGCCTGTCCGCACCGCAGCGTGTTCTCCAACGCCGCCCGGGCCAGCGGACCGATCACCCGCTCGGCGATGCCGTCCGGGTCGGTGCTGCCCAGCGGTCCGGGCAACGCCGCCCGGAGCGCCTCCAGCCCATCGGCGATCACCGTGACGACGTGGTTGCCGGCGTGCGAGAGCGCGGCGTGATACAGAGCGCGGGACTCCTCGCCGACCCGGAACGGCTCCGCACCGATCTCCAGGGTCAGTGTCTCGGCGATGGCATACCCGACCTCGTCGGCTGCGGTGATGCCGAAGCAGCTGCCGGAGAGCCGCTCGACGTCCTCGTCGGCGCCGGTGAACGTCATCGCCGGGTGGATGGCCAGCGGCAGGCAGCCCTGCGCGGTCAGCGGCGCCAACACACCGACCCCGTTGGCTCCCGACGTGTGCACCACGATGGTGCCCGGCCGCACCGCCGAGGTGGTCGCCAGACCGGAGATCAGCCCGGCCAGTTCGGCGTCCGGGACGGCCAGCAGCAGCAGCTCAGCGCCGTCGGCGACGTCGGCCACCGGCATGATCGGGGTGTCCGGCAGCCGGCGGTGCGCCCGCTGCCGGGACGCGTCAGAGATGGCGCTGCACGCCACGACCACATGGTCGACGCGCTCCAACGCCACTCCGATGGCGGTGCCGACCCGGCCGGCCGAGACCAGCCCGATCTTGAGCCGCGCCGGGCGCAATCCGTCAACCTGCATCATCGCAGCGAAGAGCCTCGCAAGGTCTATGGGTTCGTTCCAGTCCCGCATCGCGGGTACCGGACGGTCCCGCCGAGTCTAACCTGGCCGGGCAGCACGCCCCAGCGATGTGCGAGAGGTCACTGCGTGCGTCGCGTCACTCCTCACGGCGACGGCGCCGCCGGCCGCCGGTTCCGGTGGGCTGCAGCCGGGCCACCAGGTCGGCGACGGACTGCCCTCCGGTCGGCGGATCGCTCGCGCTGGCCTCGTCGGGTTCGGTGCTGCGGTGTCGGGCCGCCGGCTGCGGACCGGTGCCCGGCGCGGTGGTGTACCCCGGCGGTGCGCTGGTGAATCCGGGCGCCGCCGGGGTGGTGAGCCCCGACCGCGGCGCGGTGCCGGCGGTCTGCTGACCCTGGTCGGCCGAGTCAGCCGAATGGCGGGCGCGCCGTTGCTGGCCGGCGCGATCGTCGTCACCGGGCGGCCCACCCCCGTCGGACGGCTCCGCTGCATGGGCGGCCGGCTCGGCGGTGTGCCTTCCGCGCCGTGGCCGCGGCGCCGGTTCGGCGAACGCGGCCCCGAGGTCGGTCGGCGGCGCGTCAGAGACCCAGTTGCTGCCCGGCGCTCCCGGGGGCAGCCACCGGCCTTCCGCGGCGATCGGCTGCCAGCCGGTGGATCCGGGCGCTGCGGCCCGCGCGGTCGGCTCGGGCCGCGGCTGCTCGGTCGGCGCTGCCGGCTGCGGCTGCTCGGTCGGCGCTGCCGCCTGCGGCTCGACGACCGGCCGGGGCCGCGGCGCCGGTCCGGGTGCCGGGTACGCCTGGGGCTGCGATGTCCAGCGGCCGGCGGCGTGCTCCGGCTCTGGCCGGGGCCATCGGCCGGGCCGGTGATCGGCCGCTGGCCCCGGCGCTGCGCTGTGCCGGCCGCCCGCGTACCCGACGTGGTGCTCGGTCACCGGCCGCTGCCACGACGCGGCGGCCGGTTCGGCCGGGGTGGGCACCCCCACCTCCGGGACGTCGATGATCGGGTTCTCCCCGGTGCGGCCGGTGACCACCTCGGAACGGACGTGCGACCGGCTGGACGGACCGTGGCCGTTGTCGGTCCGGCCGCCGTCGTCGGATCGATCCCAGTCGCTGTAGGCATGTACGGTGGTGCGTTCGCGCTCCAGCGCGGGGCGGTCGCCCAGGTCGGTGTCGAACAGAATCTCCAGGTTGTTGCGCAGCGCCGCCAACTCGCCGCGCAGCGCGGCCACCTCGTCGGCGGCCTGGGTACGCAGCTCCGAGGCGAGCTCGCTGCGCAGCTTCGACTCCACCGTCAGCTCGTACTCCCGCCGCGCCGAGATCTCCCGGTCCAGCTGCAGGTCGTAGACGAATTTGAGATCACGCACACGGGAGCGCTCGGCATCGCTCTGCCGCCGATAGATCACCGACACGAAGGCCGCGACGACCGCCGCCCACAGCGCCATCAGGACCGCGAGTCGGAGCAACTCCACCCGGCTGGTGAAGACCAGCGCGGAACTGGCCAAGATAGCCAGCACCAGCAACGCCGTGAACAGGGTCCAGCCGGGCCTGCGGCCACCGCGACGGGTCCTGCCGCCGTCGGACGGCACACCGGTCATCTGCGCCGCTCCACCTCATCGCTCCGCTCTGCATCGTCCCGGACGTGCATGGCCCGACTGTACCGGCCCGAGGTCGCTCCGCGTGTCGCCCCGCTCCGGCATTTCCCACCCGAGTTGATTTCCGGCCGAAGGATCAGGCTCGGCGGGATCCTGCGGGGACTTGCAGCAATGCTGCAGCCACAGCGCGGCGATCAGCAGGGCCAGTGAACCGAGAACGGCGGTGACCGTGCCGGGGGTGTCCTCGGCGGCCACCCGCAGCACCGACCGGCGCGGCAGCAGATAGCCCAGCACCCCCGCCCAGAACCCGAGCACCAGCGCACCCATCCAGGCCGAGGCCTTGGCGACGATCACGCTGCGCGCGACGGCGAGTGGATGCAACCGGTTCGCGCCGGGACCGATCTGTCCGTCGCTGATCTTCGTCCGAACGTACTGACCCCACCCCGCCTCGGCGATCGCCACGGTCAGCAGGGAGAGCCCGCCCCAGACGGTGATCGGCGGGAACCACCGGTACAACACGTGCACCAGCAGGTGGCAGACCAGCGCGGTGACGATCGCAGCGGCCGTCAGGTCGCGTCTGCGGGTCGGCCCCATCAGCGCTCCACGCGCCCCGAGCTGCGCAGGACCAGCTCGGTCAGCCGGGTGCCGGCCAGCTCGGCGGGGTCCAGCTCGACCAGCAGCTCGGCCACCGGCCGGCTGCGGCCGGCCACCGTCAACCGGCCGAGGGGTTCGATCTGCTGCCACGGCACCAGGACGAACGCCCGTAGATGCGCCAGCGGATGCGGCAGGGTCAACACCTCGTCGCGGCACACCACCTCGGCCTCGCCGCCGTCGTCGGCCTTGTCGTAGCAGCTGATCACGTCGACATCCAGCGTCCGCGGGCCCCAGCGCTGGCGGCGCACCCGGCCGGCCGCCTGCTCCAGGTCGAGGCTCCGGTGCAGCCAGGCATGCCCGTCACACCCGGGGTCGTCGACGCTCAGCACCGCGTTGAGGAATCGACCCTGGTCCACCCCGCCCCACGCCTCGGTCTCGTAGACGCCGGAGACCGCGCACACCGCGCTGCCGAATGCGTCCACCACCGACTGCAGCCGGGCCAGCCGGTCACCCAGGTTGGACCCGATCGACAGCACGGCTCTCACAGCTGCACCCCGCCCGCGTCGTCGGCCGGGATGACCACGCCCCGACGGTCCCGGCGGGCACGCCGGGTCACCACCGCCACATCGGTGAAGGTCAGCGGGATCGGCGCCTGCGGTTTGTGCAGGGTCACCTCCACGGCGTGCACCCGCTGGTCGCCCAGCACCTCCTCGGCGATCTCGGCGGCGACGGTCTCGATCAGGTTGCGCGCCGGGCCGGCAACGATCGCCGCCGCCCGCTGCGCCAACACGCCATAGTCATAGGTGTCCGACAGCTCGTCGGTGCCGGCGGCATCGGCGTGGTCGATCCAGACCGTGATGTCGACGACGAAATCCTGGCCGTCGGCTCGCTCATGCCCGAACACGCCATGGTTGCCGCGAACGGTCAGGCCACGCAGCTCGATCCGGTCAGCCATCTGCGTCCGCCCCTCCTTCGGTCCAGGCCTCGACAACCTTGAGCGCGTCGACGGAGGCGTGCACATCGTGCACCCGCACACCCCACGCCCCGTGCAAGCCGGCCAGTGCGGAGACCACCGCGGTCGCCGTGTCACGCTGGTCCGGCGGGCGCGGGGCGCCGTCCGGTCCGGCCAGCAGCGTACCGAGAAAACGCTTGCGGGATGCACCGACCAGCACCGGAACCCCGGTGGCGACCAGCCGCGGCAGTCCGTGCAGCAGCGCCCAGTTGTGCCGGCCGGTCTTGGCGAAACCGAGCCCGGGGTCGATCACCAGCTTCGCCGGATCCACCCCGGCCGCCACCGCGCGCTCGACGCCGGCGGTCAGTTCGTCGCGTACCTCACTCACCACGTCGGAGTACTGCGGCACCCGGTGCGAGCGGCCGGCGCCCACCGACCGCCAGTGCATCAGCACCCACCGCACGCCCGCCTCGGCCACCAACGGCGCCATCGCCGGGTCCGCCTGCCCGCCGGAGACGTCGTTCACCACGCTGGCCCCGGCGGCCAGCGCCGCCCGGGCGACCTCGGCGTTCATCGTGTCGATGCTCACCGTGACCCCCTGGGCGACCAGGCCGGTCACCACCGGGACGACACGGTCGGCCTCCAGCCGGGGGTCGATCCGGGTCGCGCCCGGGCGGGTGGACTCGCCGCCGACGTCGACGATCGTCGCCCCCTGAGCCGCCAGGGCAACGCCGTGTCGGACGGCGCGCTCGGCACTCAGGTAGCGCCCCCCGTCGGAGAACGAATCGGCGGTGACGTTGACCACCCCCATGACCTGGACGCGCATCGGGTTCACCTGCGCAGGATCAGGTCCAGTGCCTCGGCTCGGGATGCCTTGTCGGTCTTGAACTGACCCCGCACCGCCGAGGTCGTGGTCACCGTGCCCGGCTTGCGCACCCCCCGCATCGCCATGCACAGGTGCTCGGCCTCCACCACCACGATGACGCCGCGCGGGTCGAGTTTGCGCACCACCGCATCGGCGATCTGGCCGGTGAGCCGCTCCTGCACCTGCGGGCGGCGCGCGTACAGGTCGACGACCCGCGCCAACTTGGACAGGCCGGTAATCCGGCCGTCTTCGCCGGGGATGTAGCCGACGTGCGCCACACCGTGAAACGCCACCAGATGGTGTTCGCAGGTCGAGTACAGCGGGATCTCCTTGACCAGCACCAGTTCGTCATGCTCTTCGTCGAAGGTGGTCTCCAGCACGTTGTCCGGATCGGTGTACAGCCCGGCGAACATCTCCCGATAGCTCCGCGCCACCCGGGCCGGGGTCTCCCGCAGGCCCGGCCGTTTCGGATCCTCGCCAATCGCGCAGAGCAGCTCCCGAACCGCGGCTTCGGCGCGATCCTGGTCGAACACCCGTTCCGGGAGCGCCGCTCGCTCAGCCATCGGCCGGTTTCGGTCGCCCGGCATCGGCATCGGGCTGCTCGGCCGGCCGGGTCGGCACCGGCTGGCCCGGCACCGGCTGGCCCGGCACCGGCTGCGGCCAGTGCTGCGGCGGGTACCAGTAGCCGGGCTGATGCGGCGGCGGCCAGCCCGGCGCCTGCCAGCCGACCGGGGCGCCGTAGTTGGGTGGCACCCCGCCCGGTTGCGGCGCACCATCACCGGGTCCGTACGAGCCGTTCGTCGCGTGCGGTCCGCCGGGCTCGGCCTGCCGGCTGGCGTCGGCGATCGCCGCTTTGAACGGCGGCTCGGGCGCCGGCCGGGGCCACGGCTCGCCCCGCTCGATGGCCAGCTCGCCGGGCGTCTTGATCGGCGGCTTGTCCGACGGGGTCCGGCCGCCGAAGTCGTCGAACATGGTCAGCCGGGGCCGCTTGGTGACGTCGGCGAAGATCCGCTCCAGCTCCGCGCGGTGCAGCGTCTCCTTCTCCAGCAGCTCGCCGGCGAGGGTGTCCAGCACGTCGCGGTAGTCGGTGAGGATCTCCCAGGCCTCGGTGTGCGCGGCCTCGATGAGTTTGCGCACCTCGTCGTCGATGTCCCGGGCGACTTCATGCGAGTAGTCCGGGGCGGTGCCCATGGTCCGGCCCAGGAACGGGTCGCCGTGCTCGGTTCCGTATCGGACCGCGCCGAGTTTGGCGCTCATCCCGTACTCGGTGACCATCGCGCGGGCCACCTGGGTGGCTTTCTCGATGTCG
>NZ_JBYCLB010000563.1:0-4697 GCF_057473705.1 Mycobacterium sp. TH-M15
TCAGCTGACAGCCGTCGCACGAGGCGAATTTCCACACCCCCAGCCGCGGTGCGTTCACTTATAACTCCTTCACGCTCAGCAGCGGTGCGGCGACGTCATAGCCGACCACCGGTCCGTCGCGGCACAACAACAGTGGACCCAGTTGACAGTGCCCGCACCAGCCGATGCCGCACTGCATGTTCCGCTCCAGTGAGACGCGAATAGCCATGGTGGGCAGCCCATGTTGCATCAATACCGCAGCGGCGGACTGCATCATCGGTTCCGGCCCGCAGATCATCGCGGTGGTACGCCGCGGGTCGATCGTCAGCCGGTGTAAGGGCTGGGTCACCAGCCCGGTCTGCCATGGCCAGTCGGATCCGGCTGTGTCGACGATCAGCTCGGTGTCCAGCAGCGGGTTGTGCGCCCACTCGTCGGCCTCGTCGCGGAACAGGAAGTGTTCCGGCGTTCGGGCGCCGGCCACGACCGTCACGCGGCCGAAGCGCGATCGGTGGTTCAATGCCGCGTCCACGACCGGCCGCAGCGGAGCGAGCCCGCATCCCCCGGCGACGATCACCAGATCGTGACCGGCGCACGATTGCAGACCCCAGTCGGTGCCGAACGGTCCGCGTACCCCGACGACCGAGCCGATCTCGGCATTGTGCAGCGCGGCGCTGACTGCTCCGACCGACCGGATGGTGTGCGCGATCGTGCCGTCGACCTCCGATGGCACCCCGCTGACCGACATGGCGATCTCGCCGATCCCGAAGGCGTACAGCATCATGAACTGGCCGGGCAGGGGCTGAGCCACATGCTGCGCGGTCGGCATCAAGGCAATGGTGGTGGACTCGAAGTTCTCCCGGTGCCGGGCCGACACCCGGTGCGGGACGGGCGTCATCGCCGATCGCGGGGGAGTCCGGGTGGTGAGGTCAGCCATCGCCGTCATCGCCGCGCGATCCCTCATCGGCAAGCCTGGCCAGGGTGTTCATTTCCTCGGTGATGTCGATTCCGTCGGGACACCAGGCAAGACAGCGCCCACAACCGCCGCACCCGGCGCTGCCGAACTGGTCGTGCCAGGTGCCGAGCTTGTGGGTTATCCAGTGCCGGTAGCGGGACTCACCGGATTGCCGGACCTCGCCACCGTGGATGTAGGTGAAGTCGAGCTCGAAGCAGGATGCCCAGTTCAGCCAGCGTTCGGCGTGCTCGCCGGCGAGATCGGTGACGTCCTCGGTGCTGGTGCAAAAGCAGGTCGGGCACACCATGGTGCAGTTGCCGCAGGTCAAGCAGCGGTTGGCGACGTCTTCCCACTGCGGTGATTCCCGCGAGTCGATCAGCAGTTCACGCAGATCACGCTCGGGCATGCGGCGGCCCATGTGCCCGGCCGCGGCGTCGACGGCATCCCGCGCGGCGGTGATCTCGCTCGGGGACGCCGTTCGGTGGGGTAGCTCGGCCAGCACGTCGGCCCCGTCGTCGGTGCCGGTGTCGACCAGGTAGCGACGGCCGTCGCCGTCGACGTGTTCGGTGAGTGCCAGGTCGTAGCCCGGACCGACGGCGGGCCCGGTGCCCATCGATGTGCAGAAGCACAGGCCACCGGGTTCGGTGCAGTTGACGGCGACCACAAACGCGCGTTGGCGCCGACCGGTGAAGCCCCGGTCCGGATGTGCGCCGGAGCCCAGCACGTTGCCGAGAACGTTGATCGCGGCCAAGTCGCACCCCCGCACGCCGAGGAAGGCATACCGTGGCGGCTCCTCGTCGGGTGCCCCTTCCGACGACCACACCCGCTGCCGGGGCGGGTGCAGATACTGCTTCCAGGACTGCGGGCCGGCCGAATGGCCGAACAGCGCGTCGTCGTCGCGGCGGCGGAGTCGATACCGTCCGGGGCCGACGTCGACGCCCCAACCGCGCGGCAGGTCGTCGGCGGAGGTCAGTTCGGCCAACTCGATCGCGTTGTCCGACAGGGCCGGTCCGACAACCCGGTAGCCCCGCGCGATCAGTGTCGAGATCAATTGCGCCAAGCCCTCGACGTCGATGACGGCAGCTGCCGCCGCTGGGTCCTGAGCGCTGCGAACCATGAGCTCATCGTTCACGCCGGCAGTGCTCGCGCGGAGAGTACAAAGTCCCCTAACGGTGTCACTACGACCGGCTGGTCGTCGCAGAGCGCGGCCGGGTCGACCTGCGCCACGTGGGCCTACGCATCCGGCGCAGTGTTCCACTGGTCAGGGCGGAGGAGATGTTCGCCATCACCCGATCCAGCAGCGCCGCGCACACCGTGCCGTCGTCGGCAACCTCGCGCAATCCCCGGTGTCGCAGGTATGCGTGCAGCCGACGGTCAATCGACCATTCGGTGAAATGCGTTCCGGCGTAGTCGGATTCGAGAAATCCCCAGGCGATCGACTCCAAGTCGGCAGCTGCGGACGAGACGGCGGGTTGGCTCACTTTCACGCCTCGCCGGTGTGCCGTACCGATTCCAGCAGCAGACGCTGTTCGGCTGCGGCTATCGCGCGCCGGGCCGCATCCGCGGCATCCGGATTGACCGACACCGATGTGATGCCGAATCGCACCAGGTGCTCGGCGAATGCCGGATTGGTGGACGGCGCCTGACCACACAGTGACGAAGTAACGCCCAATATGGTCGCCGTTTCGATGATCTGGCCGATCGTATCCAGCACAGCCGGATCAGACTCGTCAAACAGCTCGGCGCATAGCTCGGAGTCCCGGTCGACGCCGAGCATCAGCTGGGTCAGGTCGTTGCTGCCGATCGACACGCCGTCGATACCCATCCCCACGTAGCTGGGCAGCCAGTGCACCACCGATGGCACCTCAGCCATCACCCAGCGGTGCAACCCGCGCTGGTTGCCCAGTGGGCTGCGCTCCACCAGCGCCAGGCATTCTTCGAGTTCCCAGCGGGTCCGGACGAAGGGGATCATCAGGTGCAGGTTCGGATGCTGCTCGCGCACCCGGGCGAGCGCTTCGAGTTCGAGCAGGAACAGATCGGGTTCTTTGACGTAGCGGTAGCAGCCCCGGTAGCCGATCATCGGGTTGTGCTCATCCGGCTCGTACTTGTCGCCGCCCTGCAGGCCGCGAAACTCGTTGCTGCGAAAGTCGGTGGCCCGATAGACGACCGGCCGTGGTGAGAACGCCGCGGCAATCCGTTCCACGGACGCGGCCAACGCGCTGACGAGTGCTGCTTGCTCGCCGCGTGCTATCAGGTCCCGCGGGTGTCGCCCGGACAGCGCCTGGGTGAGCATGAATTCGGCGCGCAGGAGTCCCACCCCGTCCACGTCCCGGGCCGCGACGGCGTCGGCGGTGTCGGGCATCGCCAGATTGACGTACACCTTGGTGCCGGTGACGGTGGTGGCCGCCGGCGCTGGGGGATTACGGTCGGCCAGCGACATACGTGGCGCGAGCACGCGGCCGGCGATCACCTGCCCGCGAGCTCCGTCGACCGTGACCGTCATCCCGTCTTTCAGTTCGACGGTCGCTTTCCGGGTGCCGACCACACAGGGCACTCCGAGCTCACGGGCGACAATTGCTGCGTGGCAGGTCATTCCACCGGTATCGGTGACGAGGGCCGCGGCCCGCCGGATAGTGGGCAGCCAGTCCGGATTGGTCATCGGGGCCACCAACACCTCGCCGTCGATCAGCTGGCTGCCAGACTCCGGGCGCAGCAGCACCCGCACCGCTCCGGACGCCACACCCGGCGCGGCCGGCAGCCCGCGGAGCAGCACATCCCGGGGCTCCTGCTGCTGCGAGTCATCAGCGGGCTCGATCAACGTCGTGATCGGCCGGGCCTGTACCAGCCAGGTGGTGCCCGCCGAAATCGCCCACTCCACGTCCTGCGGGCAGCCGTAGTGCTGCTCGACAGCGACGGCCAATTCGCCGATGCGGTGCAGCGACTCGTCATCGAGCACGCGTGAATTAGCCTGCTCGGGGCCGAGATTGACGAGCGTGTCGTTGCCGTCGGCGCCCGCCACGATTTTGAAAGCCTGATATCCGACCCGGCAGTCAAGAGGTTGCAGGGTGGTCTTGTCGACGACGTAGGTGTCGGGCTGCACCTGACCGGACACCACGACCTCGCCTTGCCCCAATGCCGCCTCGATCACGATGTGGTCGGCGCCGGTGCTGGGATCTCTGGTGAACGCGACGCCGGCTTGATCGGGGGCCACCATCTGCTGAATCACCACCGCCATCGCGGGATCGGCGCCGAACCCGCGGCTGGACCGGTAGGTGAGAACGCGGGGCGTGAACAGCGACGCCCAGCACTGCTGAACGGCGTCGATCAGCGCGTCTTCGCCAGTCACGTTGGTGATGGTCCGGTTCATACCCGCGAAGGACGCGTCGCGGCCGTCCTCGCCGGTGGCCGAGGATCGTACGGCGACGACCATCTCGGCGCCCAGCTGTCGGTAGGCCGCGATGATCTGGTGGCGGACCGCGTCCGCGACGCCCGCTTTGGCGACCAGGCTCGCCATCCGGTGGCAGAGCTCTTCGAGCCGTGCGCCGCGCTCGACGTGGGCCAGTCCCTCGCGATGCAGGGCCGCGATTTCGTCGTCCACACCGCCTGACTTCATCGAATCGAGGTAGGCCGATCGCATCACCACGAAGCCCGGGGGTACCGGCAGCCCGGCCGCCACCAACTCGCCGAGGTTGGCGCCTTTACCGCCCGCGTCGTCGGCGTCTGCCAATCGCAGCGACGTGATATCCCGCACGTAGGTCTGGGTTTG
>NZ_JBYCLB010000564.1:0-7921 GCF_057473705.1 Mycobacterium sp. TH-M15
AGAGACCAGACAGATCGTGGCGCCGGTCCGGATCATCCTGATCAAGCGCGACGGCCGCTGGCTGGTTGTGGAGCTGTCACCGATCCACGTCCGCTGACCACGGTCAACCGTCGGTGTCCCGCTGCACGAACCGGTCGGAGAGTCGGCGCATCCGGATCATCATCGAGGCCGACGGGCTGGCCTTGCCGCCCAGGTAGTCGGTGAGGTCGGCCCCCGACACCCCGGCTCGCAACGCGAATTCGCTTCGGCTGAGCCCGCACCGGTCGATCAGTAGCCGGATGTGGCGGGCGACCTCGGCACGTTCGTTGGCCTCCAGGTGTGCGCGGGTGCGGGCTAGCACCTCGGAGAGCGCCTTGGCGACACCCTCCGGCGGCGCGTCCGCCAACACCTCCTCGACCTGGTGCGCGGTGCGCCCGTACGGGTCGCGCTTGAGCGCTGTGACGATCTGCCGCCAGACGGTGATATCGGATTCCTGCAACGCCGACCGGATGGCGGCCGTCGACCAGGTCTCCACCGGCTGGTCGTCGGTCCGACTGGTCTCCGGCTGGTCGTCGGTCTCCGGCTGGTCGTCGGGTCCACCGGGGTCGGCATCCCGGCCGGGATCCGCCGTCGCGGTCACCTCGCCTCCTCGAGCATCGCCACGGCCACCGACAGGCACCGCTGCCGAACGACCTCCGGGTCCGGCCTTGTGTCGTCCGCCGGTTCGTCAGCACCGTCCACGTCGACCGGCCGCGGATCGGCCAGTCGGCGAACCAACTCGGCGGCGATCCATCGTTCGGTCGGCTGACCAGAGTAGTACCCGTCCATGCCGGCCAGTGTCGCGGCGGCGGTCTCCGGATCGAACGTGTCGACCAGGTCGGCGAACTGGGCGTAGTCCCGTTCGGTGCTGCGGGAGACGATCAGATAGGCCTGCAACCGCAGTGTCTCGGCGCCGGTGGGGATCTGCAGCCGGTCGCCGGTGGGAAGCTGGATGATCACCGTCTCCACCGGTTTGGCCCGGGAGAGCGCCGGGTCGTCGACCGAGCTGTCGACCGCACCGCTGGTGGTGTCCAAGGCGTCCAGGGCCACCGAGAGCCAGGCCCGCCAGACGCCGACCGGGTGCACCGGCCGCCCCACCCGGTGCAGACCGTCCCCGGGCAGCTCGGTCACCACCGGCATCGTCTCGGCGGCGGCGGAGCCGCAGCCACGCAACACCAGCGGGTCCGCTACGCAGACCGCGTCGGGCACCAGTCGTCTCAGCTTGGCTACCGAGTTGACCACGACGCGCAGGTCGGCATTGGACAAGGCCAGCCGGGACAGGTCGTCCGGAACCACCACGACGTCCCCCGGATCGGGGGTGGGCAACGGCTTCTCGAAGTCCACCGTCGGCAGAATCCGGCGCAACCAGCACGGCAGCCACCAGTTCCACCGGTCGAGAACCGCCCTCAGCGCCGGCACCAGCACCAGCCGCACCACGGTTGCGTCAACCGCGATCGCGACGGCAGAGGCGTCGCCGAGCTCGGCGACCAGCGGCATGCCGGCGAAGGCATATCCGTCGACGACCGCGATCATGATCAGCGCGTCGCTGGTGATGGTCCGCGCGCTGGTGCTGACCCCGTACGCCACCGCGTCGTGGGTGTTGCCGGATTGCAGGAATCGTTCCCGGATCCGGGCCAGCAGGAAGATCTCGTAGTCCATCGACAAGCCGAAGGTCATGGCCAGCACGATCGGCGGGACGAAGCTGTCGATCGACCTGATCGGCTCGAACCCCAGACCGGCCAGCCATCCCCACTGGAACACCACCACCAGGCTGCCGTAGGCGGCGGCCACCGACAGCACCGTCATCAGCACGCCCTTCAGCGCCAACAGCACCGACTGCACCGAGATCAGCAGCATCACGAACGCGATCAGCGTCACGAACCCGAGCACCAGCGGCTCGGTTGCCGCGACCCGGTCGTCGAAGTCCTTGATCAGTGCCGTCGGCCCCCCGACGGCCACCCTCGCCGAGTTCCCGGCGGCCGGTGGCAGGTGAGCGCGGAGCCAGTTGATCGTCCGGCGGGCCTTCATGTCCTCCGGGTCGACCGAGAGCACGCCGGAGAGCAGGGCGCTGCTGTGGTCGTCGGCGAAGACCGGCGGGGGCACCGAGACCGGGATGATGTTGGGGGCGCGCATCATCGTGTCCCGGACCGCGGTCAGCGCCTGATCGTGGTCGGGCGCCGAGGCATCGCCGCCGGGGAAGCTGACCAGCACCCGGACCGGTCCGAGCACCCCCGGTCCCAGTGCCTGGGCGGCGCCGGCCACCCCGCCGCGCATCTCGTGGGCGGCGTTGAACTGGCGCAGCATGCTGTTCCCCAGCACCAGCGAGAACGCCGGCGCCGCGAGTACCACCAACAGCGTGGCCGCCCCGAGCGCCGACAACCAGGGCCGTCGCATCACCCGGCGGGTCCACCTGCTCCAGAACCGCGACCGGGCGTTCAACGGCCGGCGCGTCCAGCGCAGCAGTGCCGAGCGCTGGGCGACGGCGCGCCCGACTACGGTCAACAGCACCGGAGTCAGTGTCGTCGCGGTCAGGACCGCGACCGCGACCGCCAGGATCGCCCCGGTGGCCATGGACACCAGCACCGGGGTCTTGATCAGGTAGATGCCGGTCAGCGAGGCGATCACGGTCAGCCCGGAGAGCAGCACGGCCAGCCCGGAGGTCGCCATCGCCGCGTCGATGGCGTCTCGGCGGACGCGGCCGGTCCGCAGCTCCTCCCGGTAGCGCATCACGATGAAGAGCGAGTAGTCGATGGCCAGCGCGATGCCGAACATCGACACCGTCGACGTGACGAACACCGACATCATGGTGAAGGTGGACAACAGGTAGACCAGCCCCATGGTGACGACGACCGTGCAGACGCTCAGCGCCAGCGGGATCGCCGCGGCGGCCAGCGAGCCGAAGACGGCGAGCAGCACGATCAGCACGATCGGCAGGTTCCACTGCTCGGCCGCGGCGACGTCGTGTTTGGTCTTCGCCGACGCGGCGGCACCGAGCGCGCCCTGGCCGATCACGTGCAGCCGCACCGAGCCGTTGGCGATCTGTCCCGGCCGGTCGCCGTTGATGCCGAGCTTCGCCCGCAGCTGCTTGGCCACGTCGACCGCGCCGGTGTTGTTGAAGCCCAGCTGCAGCGACACCACGTACGGCCGGTCGGGTCGCGGCGCCGGCTGCTGCGGGTTGGGCACCACCGTCAGGCTGGGCACCTCACCGGCGACCCGGTTGAGCAGCTCCACGGCCTCGTTCATATCCTGGTAGGAGGCGTCCGCGCGCGGTGCGGCCACCAGCGCCAGGGGTGACGCACCCTGATCGGGGTAGTGGTCCTGGAGTTGGTACTGGACGTGCAGGGACTGCGATCCGTCCACCTCGAACCCGCCGCCGGTGAGGTGGCCGGACTGGGTGGTGCTGAGGTAGACCGCCGCCAGCACGGCGACCAACCACCCGGTCAGGACCAGCCAGCGGAATCTGCGCAGGTTGCCGCTGAGGCGCATCATGAACTGCTGGATTTTCCGCTCCCGATTCTGGTGGCAACCGCGTGCTGGCAGCCTACCGCAGCAAGGTCGTGACGTAATCCACTCGCGCGGCGCTGAACTGCACGGACTCCCGGATTACCGGTGGACCGACCACCGTTCGACTGGCGGCTTCGGGCCAGGGCAGGCAAGATGGGCAGCTGGCCGGTCACGGGGGCACGCCCGGCCCATCCCACAATCCATGAGGAGTTATCGGTGAAGACGATCACTGCTGCTCGGCGACGCCGGCTGTTCGGCGTCTTGACCACCCTCGCGGTGGGCGGCACCGTCACCGCAGCGGTGGCGGGGCCGACCGCTACCGCCGACAAGGACCCGTGCTCCGCCGGCGAGATCTCCCGCACCGTCAGCTCGGTGACCAGGTCCACCGCCGACTACCTGGACTCGCACCAAGAGACCAACCAGATGCTCACCGGCGTACTGCAGCAGCCTGCGGGACCGGAGTCGGTCGACACGGTGAACGAGTACTTCGACGCGAACCCGGCCGCGCGGAACGACTTCGTGGGCCTGGCGTTGCCGCTCGTCGTGGCGAACGAGCAGTGCAAGCTGAGCGAGCGGCTGCCGGCGCTGCTGGCTGTGTTCCAGGCGGCGCAGGAGCAGGGCAAGCTGCCGACCATTCCCGGTGCGCCGGCCATCCCGGGCGCCAAGCCGCCCGCCGCGCCGGCCCAGGTCGCCCCGGTCGCGGTGGCTCCGCCGCCGGCGGCGGCGCACTGAGCTAGCTAGGCGACCAGCCCCGGCACCGCGTCGGGGTCGACCCGGCTCTCGGTGCGGAACACCAAGAAGAACACCACCCAGCCGACGGCGGCCACCAGCAGCCAGCTGACCGCGCGGTAGATCAGCACCGCCAGGACGGCGTCCGGCCACGGCATGCCGCTGGACACCAGCCCGGGCACCAGCACCGCCTCGACCATCAGCAGGCCGCCCGGCATCAGCGGAATGCTGCCCACCGCCCGGGCCGCGGCGTAGGCCACCGTCAGCCCGGCGACCGACGGGGAGCCTCCGGCGGCGTAGCCGGCGAACGCCAGGCAGGCGACGTCGGCGATCCAATTGAACAGCGACCAGCCGAAGGCCATCGACAGGTCGCGGCGGCCCAGGCTGACCGACTCCAGCTGGGCCAGCATCCGCCGCCACGTCGCCAGCCCGGTCTCGGCCGGCCTGCCCCGCACCGAGTTGGCCCAGGACAGCAGCCGCAGGGCGAACCCGTCGAGCAGCTCCGGCCGGGAGGCCGCCGACTGCGCGAGCAGCAGCAGCGCGACGAAACCGCCGAGGGTGTACAGCAGCGAGAGCGGGTTGCTCCGGGCGCCGAGGACGCACGCGCCACCCAGGCCGAGCAGCGCCAGCCCGACCGCCTGCAGCACGCCGGACATCACCAGCTGCCAGGACGCCACCAGCGGTGAAGCGCCCCACAGCCGCTGCTGGCGGTAGAGGAACGTCGTGGACAGCACCGGCCCGCCCGGCAGGGTGGTGCTCAGCGAGTTGGCCGCGTAGAACGCCGCCTCGGACCGCGACTGCCGGACGTGCACCCCGGCGGAGGCCAGCAGCGTCCGCTGGATCTGCGCGAAGCTGTGCATCGACGCGGCCGCGGCCAGCACCGCGGCCAGCACCCACCATCGGTCGGCGCTGTACAGGCTGACCAGTGCCTTGGCCAGCTGATCCCAGGCCAGCGCGATCTCGACGGCCAGCACCGCCGCGACGGAGCCGATGATCACCCGGCGCAGCCACACCTGGGTCAGCGTAGCCGCGGCGAACCGGTCAGCTCTCGGTCTGTATGAGGTCGCGGCCTTGTCGTTACGCTACCGGAATGTCAGAAACCGCAGATGAATCCGTACACCCGACGGTGCGTCGCGCCGCGTCCTGGTGTTGGCGGCTGCTGGTGCTGCTGGCCACCGCGGTTGCGGTGCTGTGGATCGTCAGACGCCTCGAGGTGATCGTCGTCCCAGTGGCGATAGCGCTGCTGGTTGCGGCGCTGCTGCTGCCCGGCGTGGACTGGCTGAACCGGCGCCGGGTGCCGCGCGGCCTGGCGGTGTTCCTGCTGCTGGTCGGTGGGTTGGCGGCGATCGCCGGGCTGTTGACGTTCGTCATCAACGCGTTCATCGACGGCGTTCCGGGCCTGGTCGAGCAGGTGACCCGGCTGGTGGACTCGTCCCAGCAGTGGCTGATCAACGGCCCGCTGCACTTGAGCCGGGACCAGATCGGCGGCGCCGGCACCACCGTCATCGACACCCTGCGCAACAACCAGGCCAAGCTGACCCACGGGGCGCTGTCCACCGCCGAGACCATCACCGAGATCGTCACCGGCGGTTTCGTGGTGTTGTTCACGCTGATCTTCTTCCTCTACGGCGGGCGGAACATCTGGGCGTTCCTCGTCGGCATGTTCCCCGGTCAGGTGCGGGAGAAGGTACACGCCGCCGGCGTCGCCGGGTTCCGGTCGCTGGTCGGGTATGTGCGGGCGACGTTCCTGGTGGCCCTGGTCGACGCGCTCGGCGTCGGGATCGGCTTGGCGGTCCTGACGGTGCCGCTGGCGCTGCCGCTGGCGTCGCTGGTGTTCCTGGGGGCGTTCATTCCGCTGGTCGGTGCGGTGCTGACCGGCCTGCTCGCGGTGCTGGTGGCCCTGATCGCGAAGGGCTGGATCTATGCGCTGTTCGTGCTCGGCTTGATCGTCGCGGTCAACCAGTTGGAGTCGCACATCCTGCAGCCGTTGGTGATGGGTCGCGCCGTCTCGATCCACCCGCTCGCGGTGGTGCTGGGTATCGCCACCGGCGCCATCCTGGCCGGCATCGTCGGGGCGCTGCTGGCGGTGCCGACGATCGCGTTCGTCGACCGGGCGGTGCGGGTGCTGGTCGGTGCGGCTCAGGACGGTGGGCTGGAGACGCCGCTCCGGCCGGACACCGCGGCATCCGAAGCCGGGTAGCCGCTCAGTAGTAGCGGCCTTCGCGGCGCAGCAGGTCCTGGGCGCTGACACCGCCACCGCCGCCACGGCGCTGCGGGGTCTGCTCGGGTTGCTCGGCGGTGGGGAGCTGCTCGGTGGCCGGTGTGCCGGGGTTCGGTGCCGGGATGGCGGTGGTGGCGTCGGCGGGCGGCTCGTCTGCGCGGGTCGAGTCCTCCGGCGGCGGTGACTTCGGCGACACCGGTTGCTCGCCGGTGCGCAGTTCATCGAGCCAAGTCTCGATCTCACGGTCCGGCGCGGGTGGTTCGTCCGGGTGCGCAGCCTTCTCCGGCGCGGCCAGCCGGGTCGTGGCCGGCTCGGCCGCCGGCAGCCGGGTGGTCCCCGTGCGAGACGGGCTGCGGTTGCCCCGCCGATCCGCGGAACTGCCGGTCGAGGAGCGTTTCCCGCTCTTGCCGGCCGGATGGGTCGGGTCGTGCACAGCCGCCGCCGTGGAGCTCCGCGACGCGGATTTGCGTGGCGGCGACGCGGTGGCGCCGGCCGGGCGGGGCCGGGGGGTCACCGAACGGCGGCGTTCGTCGGGCAGGTTGGTCTCGCCCAGCCCGATCCGGTTCTGCACCCGCTTCATCCAGCGCGGCGCCCACCAGCAGTCGTCGTTGAGCAGCTTCATCACCGCCGGCACCAGGAACATCCGGATGACCGTCGCATCCAGCAGCAGCGCTGCCATCAACCCGAACGCCAGGTACTTCATCATCACCAGGTCGGAGAAGACGAACGACCCGGCGACCACGGCCAGCACCAGGGCGGCGGCGGTGATGATCCGGCCGGTGGTCGCGGTGCCGATCCGGATGGCCTCCGCGGTGGACATGCCGCGCTCGCGCGCCTCGACCATCCGGGAGACCAGGAACACCTCGTAGTCGGTGGACAGCCCGAACACGATGGCGATGATCAGCCCGATCACCGGCGCGGTCAGCGGAGTGGGGCTGAAGTTCAGCAGATGCGCGAAATGCCCGTCGACGAAGATCCAGGTCAAGATCCCCATCGTCGACCCGAGCGTCAGCAGGCTCATCACCGTGGCCTTGATCGGCAGCACCAGCGAGCCGAACGCCAGGAACATCAGCAACGTGGTGGCGGTGAGCAGGATGCCCAGCATCAACGGCATCTTGGTGAACATGCCGTGAATCGAATCCTGGACCAGCGCCTGGGTGCCGCCGACCATGACCTCGAGACCCTTGGGTGGGTTGAGCGCGCGCAGCTCGGCGATCTTCTTGCCGGCGTCGTCGGGGTTCTCCAAGCTGTTCTGGATGACCCGCACCGTCGGGTCCTTCGAGCCGCCGTCGGCGTAGCTGCGTTCCTGCCACATCCGGGCCGGATCGCCGTTGGGATCGGTGAACCCGCGGATCGTCATCGCCCGGTGCCGGACCTGGGCGATCTGCTGGTCGGTGACCGGCTTGTCGGTGGTGCTCTGGATCACCAGCGTCATCTGCTCGGTGCGGT
>NZ_JBYCLB010000565.1:0-4269 GCF_057473705.1 Mycobacterium sp. TH-M15
TTCGTCGAGGCGCTCCGCGGGCTGGGAGCCCAGGTGCAGACCGGGGTCTTCGGCGCGCACATGGCGGTCCAGCTGGTCAACGACGGCCCGGTGACGGTGCTGCTGGAGGTCTGACCCGCCCCGCGCACCGCCGTGCGAGACTCAGGGCATGTCCGCGAGCATCGCCCGCCCCAAGCTGGAGGGCAACATCGCCGTCGGCGAGGACCGCCGGATCGGTTTCGCCGAGTTCGGCGACCCGCGCGGAAAGGCCATGTTCTGGCTGCACGGCACCCCCGGCGCCCGCCGGCAGATCCCCACCGAGGCGCGGGTCTTCGCCGAGCGGGAGAACATCCGGCTGATCGGCATCGACCGGCCCGGAATCGGCTCCTCGACGCCGCACCGCTACGGTCGGATCCTCGATTTCACCGACGACATCAAGGTCATCGCCGACACGCTCGGGGTCGACACGATGGCGGTGGTCGGCCTCTCCGGCGGCGGCGCCTACACCCTGGCGTGCGCGGCGGCGATGCCGGATCGGGTGCTGGTCTGCGGGGTGCTCGGCGGCGTCGTCCCGGCGACCGGCCCGGACGCGATCGGCGGCGGGCTGATGGCCCTGGGGTCGCGGGTGGCGCCGCTGCTGGAGATGGCCGGACCGCAGGTAAGCGGCGTGACCACCGCGCTGCTCTGGTTCGCGCGGCCGGTCGCCTCCGCGGCCATCGGGCTGTTCGCGGCGGTCTCCCCGGCGGCCGACCGCGACCTGCTGAACCGGCCGGAGTTCAAGGCGATGTTCCTCGACGATGTGCTCAACGGCAGCCGAAAGCAAGCCGCCGCACCGTTTGCCGACATGGTGCTGTTCGCCCGGGACTGGGGATTCCGGCTTGCCGACGTCACCGTTCCGGTGCACTGGTGGCACGGCGACCACGACCACATCATCCCGTTCACGCACGGCGAGCAGATGGTGGCCCGGCTGCCCAACGCCCGGCTGTACCGGCTGCCCGGCGAGAGCCACCTGGGCGCCCTGGGCCGCGGCGAGGAGATCCTCCGGACCATGCTGGCCGTCTGGGACGAAGTCAGCTGAGCCGGCCACCCGGCGGTTCCAGGCCGCGCAGCGTGACCGGCGGCAGGTAGCCGCCGACCAGGGTGCGATGCCACCAAGCATGGTCCCGGCGCAGCTCCCGCCAGCTGGTGAACCGGTAGACGTACAGCCGGGCCCGCACATAATGCGGCGGCTGGCCCGGGAACGGATTGCGGCGCAACAGCTTCAGGGTGTCCGGATCGTTCTTCAGCAGGCGCACCAGCAGCGCCGCCCGCCACGGCTGCGCGTACAGCGGCGAGATCGCCGCGAACCACATCAGCCAGTCCAGCCGCAGGTGATACGGCGCCCACTGGGCCGGCAGCCGACCGACCGCACCGGGCTTGCCCTTGAATTCGTACTCCTGCCACACCGTCTGCTCGGTGAGCTGGTCGTCGCGGGTGCCCTCGATCACCACCTCCCGTCGGACCCGGCCGACGGTGCCGAACGCGCCGTAGGCGTTGACCAGATGGAACGGGTTGAACGAGAAGTTCATTCGCTGATGACTCGAGATCAGGTTGCGCACCGGCCAGTAGCTGAGCACCAGCACGAACACCGAGAACGCCAGCACCAGGCCGGCGAACCACGGCGACGCCGCGGGCAGTCCGGCCGGTTCGGTGATCCGCAGCGCCGCGGCCACCCGCGAGCCGTCGACCGCGCTGCAGGCCAACACGATCGTCAGCCAGTTCAGCCAGGCGAAGTTGCCGGATGCCACCAGCCAGAGCTGGGTGACGATCACCAGCGCGGCCGCGACGCTGGCCACCGGCTCTGGGGCGAACAGGCCGAACGGCACGACCAGCTGGGCGACGTGGTTTCCGGCCGCCTCCACCCGGTGCAGCGGCTTGGGCAGGTGGTGGAAGAACCAGCTCAGCGGTCCGGGCATCGGCTGGGTTTCGTGGTGGTAGTACAGGCAGGTCAGGTTGCGCCAGCACGGGTCGCCGCGCAGTTTGATCAGCCCGGCGCCGAACTCGATCCGGAACACCAGCCAGCGCGCCAGGAAGAGCACCAGCACCGGCGGGGCGACCCGGTCGTTGCCGAGGAAGACGGCCAGGAACCCGCTCTCCAGCAGGATCGACTCCCAGCCGAACGAGTACCAGGTCTGGCCGACGTTGACGATCGACAGGTACAGCACCCAGAGCACCAGCCAGCCCGCCATCGCCGCCCACAACGGCACCAACTCCGCCGCCCCGGCGACGATCCCGGCCGACAGCGCGGCACCCAGCCAGCACACCGCGGCGAAGAATCGGTCCGAATAGTGCAGGTGAAAGATGCTGGGCGCCACCCGGAACGACTGGCGCTGCAGAAACCGGGGAATCGGCAGCATGCCGTGCTCGCCGAGCAGCGCGCGGAACTGGCGGGCACCGGAGACGAACGCGACCAGATAGATGGCGGCGATCCCGCGTTCCAGCGCCAGCCTGCTCAGCCAGTACTCGGGTGCCGTGAACCATCCCATTGCCCGCAACTCCTGTGACGTTCATACCACCGGTTGCGGCCCCGGGTCAGCCGGTTGACAACGCCCGGCGCAGCAGGTGCATGGCCACCGTCGTCGACCGGTCCCGCACGTCGGCGCGGTCGCCGGGCAGCCGGATGGTCCGGGTGAGCATCCGCCCGTCGCTCAGCCGGACGCAGAAACACACCGTGCCGATCGGCTTCTCCTCGGTCCCCCCGCCCGGCCCGGCGATTCCGCTGATCGCGACCGCCGTGTCGGCGTCGAACCGGCGCAGCGCACCGGCCGCCATCGCCTCGGCCACCGGCTCGGAGACCGCCCCGTGCGCATCGATCAGCGCGGGATCGACGTCGAGCAGTGCCACCTTGGCCTCGTTGGCGTAGCAGACCACCCCGCCGGCGACGTAGGCGGAGGCGCCGGGTGGGTCGGTCAGCCGGGCCGCCAGCATCCCGGCAGTGCAGGATTCGGCGGTCGCGATCCGTCGGCCGTCCAGCAGCGCCGCCACCAGGTCGTCGACCCGCGCGCCGTCCTCGGAGTACAGCGCCAGCGGGTGGCGCTCGCGGAGCAGCCCGACGAGCCGCCGATACACCGCGGCGACCGCCGGCTCGAAGCGGGTGACCATCTCGATCTCCCCGCGGCGCAGGCAGGTGGTGACCTCCAGCTGGTCGAAGCCGTCGACGCACCGCTCGGCGTCGCGCAGCGTGTCGGCCAGGCCGGATTCCGGCAGCCCGAACATCCGCAGCGTCTGCTGCCGGTAGGTCGTCCGGCCGGCGATCGCGGCTTGCACCGCGTCGGTCTGCACCGCCCGCTGCCACATCGGCTGCAGCTCCCGCGGCGGGCCGGGCAGCACCACCACGGTCGGGCTGCCGGGCACCACCACCCCGGGCGCGGTGCCCACCGGCTCGAGCACCGCCGCCCAGGACGGGATCAGCGCCTGCTTGCGGTTGGCCGCCCGGACGGTCTCGAGGTCCGGGGCGCCCGGCCCCTCGAACCGGGCCATCATCGGCGTGACGATCGCGGCGATCCGGGCCTCCAGCTCGGCGTCCAGTACCAGCTCGCGGCCGCAGAACCGGGCCACGGTGGCCACCGTCAGGTCGTCGGCGGTCGGCCCCAGGCCGCCGCTGGTGACGATCAGATCCATGCCCTGACCGGCCAGGAAACGCAGCTGCGCCTCGATGTCGCCGGGGCGGTCACCGCAGATGGTGACATGCCCCAGCTCGATCCCGAGCTCCAGTAGACGGTCGGCGAGCCACGGCCCGTTGCGATCCTGAACCCGTCCGGTGAGTATCTCGGTTCCGGTGACCACGATTCCTGCGCGGGTGCTCACCGGTCCGAGGTTACCCAGCCGGGGTCAGGGCAGAGCGGGCAGCAGCACCGCCGCGACCGGAGCCGACACCGGAGCCGACGAAGCCGTCGCGACCGGCGGCAGCGAGAGACCGGGCACGGCCGGCACCACCGGAACCGTCGCCGCCGGAATGGCCGGCATACCGGGGGCGGTCAGCGCCGGTGCCGTGACGGACGGTGCCGTCACAACCGGCGCGGTGCCACCCAGGTTCGGCAGCGGGAACGGGAAGACCGAGGACAGGCCACCCGGCGCGGCCAACCCGGGCACGGCCGCGGGCGCACCCGGAACAGCCGACGCCGGCATCCCCGGCACAGCCCGCACCCCGGGAGCCAGTGTCGTCGCCGGCGCGGGCGCGCCGCCCAGCGTCGACTGCAGCAGCTGGGGGATGTTGCTCGACGAGGTGAGCACCGGGTCGACCACCCCGCC
>NZ_JBYCLB010000566.1:0-1734 GCF_057473705.1 Mycobacterium sp. TH-M15
AGACCGTCCGAGAGTGCCTGCAGGACGTGTACGACGTGCCGACGCTGGCCGGGTTGATGTCCGACATCGCCGCCCGCAAAGTCCGCGTCGTGCTGACCGAGACCGCGACGCCGTCGCCGTTCGCCGCCTCGTTGCTGTTCGGCTACGTCGGAGCCTTCATCTACGAGGGCGACAGCCCGCTGGCCGAGCGGCGCGCGGCGGCGCTGTCGCTGGACCCGACGCTGCTGGCCGAACTGCTGGGCCGGGTCGAGCTGCGCGAGTTGCTCGATCCCGAGGTGGTGGCGGCTACTGGCCGCCAGCTACAGCACCTGTCGCCGGAGCGGGCTGCCCGCGACGCCGAAGCGGTGGCCGACCTGCTGCGGCTACTCGGCCCGTTGACCTCCGACGAGGTGGCGGCCCGCGCCGGCGGGGCCGATGCCGGCGGCTGGCTGGAAGCGTTGTACGCCGCCAAGCGGGCGCTGCCGGTGTCGTTCGCCGGCGCCGGCTGGTGGGTGGCGATCGAGGACATCGGCCGATTGCGCGACGGGGTCGGGGTGGCGGTTCCGGTCGGCGTGCCGGCCAGCTTCACCGAGGCGGTCGCCGACCCGCTCGCAGAACTGCTGAGCCGCTATGCGCGCACCCATGCGCCGTTCACCACCACCGATGTCGCCGCCCGGTTTGGGTTGGGGCTGCGCGTGGCGGCCGATGTGCTGGGCCGCCTGGCCGCCGACGGGAAGCTGGTCCGCGGTGAGTTCTCCACCGCTGGAACACCAGGATCGGGGATGGGCGATGAGTGGTGCGACGCCGAGGTACTGCGGATTCTGCGGCGCCGATCGCTGGCGGCGCTGCGAGCGCAGGTGGAGCCGGTCAGCACCCGGGCCTACGCGCGGTTCCTACCTGCCTGGCACGGCGTCGGCCCCGGCGCGCCACCCAATTGCGGCCTGGACGGGCTGGTCGCGGTCATCGACCAACTCGCCGGGGTGCCGCTGCCGGCATCGGCGATCGAACCGCTGGTGCTGGCGCCGCGGGTTCGCGACTATTCCCCCGCCTTGCTCGACGAGCTGCTGGCGTCCGGAGAAGTGTTGTGGTCGGGTGCCGGATCAATCTCCGGCAGCGACGGCTGGGTCGCTTTTCACGCCGCCGACACCGCGCCGCTGACGCTGACCGCCGAATCGGGGATCGAGTTCACCGCGATCCATCGCGCGATCCTGGACGTGTTGGCCGGCGGCGGGGCGTTCTTCTTCCGGCAGCTGGGGCAACAGGGCATCGGTGATGCCGAGCTCAAAGCCGCTCTGTGGGAGCTGATTTGGGCCGGCGTGGTCAGTGGCGACACGTTCGCGCCGGTGCGCGCGCTGCTGTCCGGGACACCGGGGCGCAAACGTTCGGCGCCCGCGCACCGCCCGGGCCGCGGGATGCGCACGCCGCGGTTGAGCCGCTATAACGTGGCGAACCCGCAGGCGCGGGCCACCGATCCGGCCGTGGCCGGCCGCTGGTCGGCGCTGCCGGCACCCGAGCCGGATTCCACCGCCCGCAGCCACCACCTGGCGGAGCTGCTGTTGAACCGCCACGGGGTGCTGACCAAGGGCGCGGTCGCCGCCGAACGATTGCCCGGCGGCTTTGCCATGCTCTACAAGGTGCTGACCGCATTCGAGGACGCCGGCCGATGCCAGCGCGGCTACTTCGTGGAATCGCTCGGCGGCGCCCAGTTCGCGGTGGCATCCACCGTCGACCGGCTGCGCAGTTACCTCGACGGCG
>NZ_JBYCLB010000567.1:0-8494 GCF_057473705.1 Mycobacterium sp. TH-M15
CGGCAACGTCGCGGTGGTCGGCGCGCCGCAGTCGGGAAAGTCCACGGCGCTGGCGGCGCTGATCACCGCGCTGGCCGGCAGCCATGATCCGGCCCGGGTCCAGGTGTACGGCCTGGATTTCGGCGGCGGTGTGCTGGCCGCGCTGCGCCCGCTGCCGCAGCTGGGGTCGGTCGCCGGCCGGGCCGAACCCGACCTGGTCCGGCGCACGGTGGCCGAGCTGCGCGCCGTCGTCGCCCGCCGGGAGAGCCTGTTCCGGGAGCGCGGCATCGCATCGGTGCAGCGGTTTCGCCGGCTGCGCGCCGACGCCGACCCGGACTGCGCCGCGGACCGGTACGGCGACGTCTTCCTGGTGATCGACGGCTGGGCCGGGTTGTGCCGCGACTTCGCCGCCCTGGAGGAGCCGGTCGTCGACCTGGCCGGGCGCGGCCTGTCGTTCGGGGTGCACGTGGTGCTGTCGGCGTCCCGGTGGGCCGAGATCCGGCCGGCGCTGCGCGACCAGGTCGGCACCCGGATCGAGCTGCGGCTCGGTGACGCCGCCGACTCCGAGTTGGACCGTCGGGCGGCCGAGCAGGTGCCACGGGACCGGCCGGGCCGGTGCCTGACCGTCGGCGGGCTGCACGCGTTGATCGCCTGGCCCAGCCTGCTCGACCCGGGTACCTCAACCGACCCGGCACCGGGGGTGGCCGAGGCGGCACGCCAGGCGGGTGCGCTGCTGGCCGAGCGGCACGGCGAGCTCGTCGCGCCGGCCATCCCGGTGCTGCCCGAGCTGGTGCACCGGGCGGACCTGATCACCGCCGCGCCCGACCGTCCGGTGCTCGGCATCGACGAGGGCGGACTCGACGTCGTCACAATGGATTTCGGCCGGCAGCCGCACCTGCTGATCATCGGCGACACCGAATGCGGCAAGACCGCCACGCTGCGGACCCTCTGCGCCGAACTGGTGCGCACCGCCACCGCCGGGCAGGTGCAGCTCACCGTCATCGACTACCGGCGCGGCCTGCTCGACACCGTCGACGCCGACCACCTGGCCGGGTACGCCGCGTCGCCGGCCGCACTCGCCGAGCCGCTGACCCGGCTGGTCGACCGGCTGGCGCGGCGGATGCCGGGTGCGGAGGTCACCGCCGAGCAGCTCCGGCGGCGGTCGTGGTGGTCCGGCCCGCGGCAGTACCTGGTGGTCGACGACTACGACCTGGTGGCCGGCCCGTCCGGAAGCCCGCTGGCCCCGGTGCTCGAATATCTCCCGTACGCCGTCGACCTGGGGCTGCATCTGCTGGTGGCCCGGCGCAGCGGGGGAGCCGCGCGGGCGGCCTACGAGCCGCTGCTGGCCGCCCTGCGCGAACTGGGCTGCATGGGTCTGCTGATGAGCGGTGATCCCGACGAGGCCCCGCTGATCGGGTCCGCCCGGCCGGTGTGGCTGCCGCCCGGCCGCGGCACCCTGGTCACCCGGGCCGGCGGCGAGCAGCGGATCCAGGTGGCCTGGAGCCCGCCGTCGTGACCGGGCATCGGATGGTCATCGAGGCCGGACCGGGGACGATCCGCCGAATTTGTTGCGGCGCCGGCGAATACCACGACGGCGAGTCGATCTCCGCCGCGCTGGAGTTCATCGACGACCCGGTGGCGCTGGCCGGCGGCGAGCCGATCGCGGTCGCCGCGCTCTGGGTGACGGTGCTGCAGGCGCTGGCCTGCCCGGACCGGGAGTCGGTGCTGGTGCTGTATCCGTCCTGGTGGTCGGCGGCGCGGGTCGAACTCGTCGTCGAGGCCGCGCGCACCGTCGCCGGCGACGTCACCGCGCGGCCGCGGTCCCGGCCGTGCGGCGACGACTCGACCGGTGCCGCCGGGCCCGCCCGCATCGTCGTCGAGATCGCCGATCGGCTGGTGGCCCTCACCGACCGGGCCGGGACCGTCGCCGAACCGCGGGGCGGGCCGCCGGACCGGCTGGCCGAGACGGTGTGTCGGCGGGTGATGGCGCTGGCCGCCGGCCGGCCCGCGGCGATCCGGGTGGATGCGGCGAGCGGGGTCGGCGGGGCCGCCGTGCTAGCGGGGCTGATCGCTGACCGGCTTGCCACCGCGCCGATCGAAGCCGACGTGGCGGTGGCCGACGACCGGTGGCTCGCGGTGGAGGTGGGGCAGCCGGTGGCCGAGCCGGACCTGGCCGAGCCGGACTTGGCCGAGCCGAACCGGCGGTCGCGGCTACCGGTGCTGTCGGCCACGGCGGTGCTGCTTTGCGTGCTGCTGCTGCTGCTGGTGGTGGTGGTGGTGGTGGTCGGCGGCGGGTTCCGGGCCGGCCCGTCGGGTGAGCCGGCACCGGCTGGTCCGGTTGGGCCGGTGACGTTTCTGGTCGACGGGCGGGTGGCGCTGCAGGTGCCGGCGGACTGGCCGGTGCGCCGGGTCGCCACCGGTCCGGGATCGGCCCGGGTCGAGGTGGTCTCGCCCGCGGACCCGGAGGTGATGCTGCACCTGACCCAGGCGGTGGTGCCCGGCCAGACCCTCGGCACGACCGCGGAGACGCTGGCTCGAGCGGTGGACCGGGCCGGCGTCGAGGGGTCGCCCGGGGTCTTCGCCGACTTCGACCGGTCCGGGAGCCGGGCCGGGCGGCCCGCGGTGACCTACCGCGAGCTGCGCCGGGCGCACCAGATCGAATGGACGGTGCTGGTGGACGGGGCGGTGCGGATCAGCATCGGCTGCCAGAGCCGCCCGGACGGCGCCGACGTCGTGCGGGCGCAGTGCGACCAGGCGGTGCGCTCGGCGCGGGCGCTGCGGTGAACCCGCGGCGCGGCGGAACCGAACGCGGCGCCGCGCCGTCGAACCAATCGTCAGGCAACCGGGAGGGGACGGCGTGGGTACACCAACGGACGGCAACAAGCTCAGCACCGACTTCGATCTGATGCGCGCGGTGGCCGGTGCGACCGACAGCCGAAACGAGGAGATCCGGACCATGCTGCAGGCCTTCATCGGCCGGATGCGGGGTGTGCCGCAGACGGTGTGGGCCGGCACCGCGGCGGCACGCTTTCAGCAGGTGGTCGACCGCTGGAACGGCGAGTCGCTGAAGCTGCACCACGCCCTGGCCCAGATCGCCGAGACCATCCGCTACAACGAGCGGGTGCTACGGGAGGCGGTCGAGAACCACTCCCAGCACATCGGCGCCGCCGGCGAGAGCATCTGAGTCGAAGGAAGCGGTATGCACCCGAGCCTGTCGTACAACTTCGACGAGATCGAGTTCTCGGTCCGGCAAGACATCCATGCCACCGCCGCCCGGTTCAACGGCGCGCTGGAGGAGCTGCGCTGCCAGATCGCCCCGCTGCAGCAGGTTTGGACCCGGGAGGCGGCCGGGGCCTACCACGTCGAACAGCTCAAGTGGAACCAGGCCGCCCAGGCCCTCAACGAGATCCTGTTCGACCTCGGCGGCGCGGTGCGCGACGGCGCCGCCGACGTGGCCGACACCGATCGCCGCGCCGCCGGCGCCTGGGGGCGGTGACCGGATAAGCGGGTGTGGCCCCGGCGGAGGAGAGCCGTCGGGGCCCACACCATCTGTTCCCGGCGAGTGGGCGTGCCCCGGCCCGGCGCGCCGTCCGGCGGCCGGGTCCGGGCACGCTCGCGGCCCGTCGATCCGGGTGTTTTGACCTGCCTCGATACCCTCCGGTAAGCAGCTGCGGTGGCGTGCGGTGCCCTTCCGGGCCGCGGGTGCTCGGGTCAGGGTCGGTCGCCGCGAACACCCCGCCGTCAGCGCCGGACCGACACCCGGCTGGAACCGGGATCCGAAACCGGGATAACCCGAATCGAGAGAGGTAAGCGCTGTGCCCACCTACACGCCGAAGGCGGGTGACACCACGCGGTCGTGGTACGTCATCGACGCCACCGACGTGGTGCTCGGCCGGCTCGCCGTCGCGGCAGCAAACCTGTTGCGCGGCAAGCACAAGCCGACATTCACGCCGAATGTCGACGGTGGCGATTTCGTCATCGTCATCAACGCCGACAAGGTCGCCCTCAGCGGCGACAAACTGCGCAGCAAGATCGCTTACCGGCACTCGGGTTACCCGGGCGGTCTGCGCAAGCGCACCACCGGGGAGATGATGGAGCGCCACCCGGGCCGGGTGGTGGAGAAGGCGATCGTCGGCATGCTGCCGAAGAACCGGCTCAGCCGGCAGATCAAGCGCAAGCTGCACGTCTACGCCGGCCCGCAGCACCCGCACGCCGCCCAGCAGCCGACCCCGTACCAGATCAAGCAGGTGACGCAATGAGTGAGACGGTAGAGACCACCGAGGTCGCAGATGCCGCAGTGGCCACCGAGGCCCCCGCCGTCCCGGAGGCCCCGGTGGTCACCGACGACGTCACCGAGGCCCAGCCCGCGCCGGAGCCGCGCGACCCGAACCGGCCGATCCAGACCGTCGGCCGCCGCAAGGAGGCCGTGGTGCGGGTGCGGCTGGTGCCCGGCACCGGCAAGTTCGACCTGGACGGGCGCACCCTGGAGGCATACTTCCCGAACAAGGTGCACCAGCAGCTGATCAAGGCGCCGCTGGTCACCGTGGACCGGGCGGAGAGCTTCGACATCTTCGCCCACCTGGACGGCGGCGGTCCGTCCGGCCAGGCCGGCGCGCTGCGGCTGGCGATCGCCCGGGCGCTGATCATCGTGCAGCCCGAGGACCGGCCGGCGCTGAAGAAGGCCGGCTTCCTGACCCGCGACCCGCGGGCCATCGAGCGCAAGAAGTACGGGCTGAAGAAGGCCCGCAAGGCCCCGCAGTACAGCAAGCGTTGATCGGTCACGGTCCGGCGGCGAGCGTGCGCAGAAACGGCGCACGCTCGGCGTGTCTGGCCGGGAACACGCACACTCGCGGCGATACTCGCGGCGACAAGGGGTAGGCATGGGGCGACTTTTCGGCACCGACGGCGTCCGCGGCACCGCGAATCGCGAACTCACCGCGGAGCTGGCCGTCGCCTTGGGCGGTGCGGCCGCCCGGCAGCTGGCCAGCGGCTCCGACCGCCGGGCGGCGGTGGTCGGCCGCGATCCGCGGGCCAGTGGCGAGATGCTGGAGGCCGCGGTGATCGCCGGGATCACCAGCGAGGGCGTCGACGTGCTGCGGGTCGGGGTGCTGCCCACCCCGGCGGTGGCCTACCTGACCGAGGCCTACCAGGCCGATTTCGGGGTGATGATCTCCGCGTCGCACAACCCGATGCCGGACAACGGCATCAAGATCTTCGGGCCGGGCGGACACAAGCTCGACGACGCCACCGAAGACCAGATCGAGGAGCTGATCGCCGCCGGGCCGGGGCTGCGCCCGGTCGGCGACGGCCTGGGCCGGGTGGTCGACGCGGTGGACGCCACCGACTGCTACCTGCGCCACCTGGGCACGGCGCGCACCGCCCGGCTGGACGGACTCACCGTGGTGGTGGACTGCGCGCACGGCGCCGCGTCGGTGGTGGCGCCGAAGGCCTACCGGGCGGCCGGGGCGACCGTCATGGCGATCAACGCCGACCCGGACGGGCTGAACATCAACGACGGCTGCGGCTCCACCCACCTGGACGGCCTGCGCGACGCGGTGCTCGAGCACCGCGCCGACCTGGGCCTGGCGCACGACGGTGACGCCGACCGCTGCCTGGCCGTCGACGCGGCCGGCAACGTGGTGGACGGCGACGCCATCATGGTGGTGCTGGCACTGGCCATGCGCGAGGCCGGGGAGCTGGCCGGCGACACCCTGGTCACCACCGTGATGAGCAACCTCGGGCTGCACCTGGCCATGCGCGACGCCGGGGTGAACGTGCACACCACCGACGTCGGCGACCGGTACGTGCTGGAGCAGCTGCGCGCCGGTGGCTACACCCTCGGCGGTGAGCAGTCCGGCCACATCGTGCTGCCGCAGCTGGCCAGCACCGGCGACGGCATCATCACCGGGCTGCGGCTGATGTCGCGGATGGCCCAGACCGGCTGCTCCCTGGCCGATCTGGCCGCGAAGATGCGCACGCTGCCGCAAGTGCTGGTCAACGTCGCCGTCGAAGACAAGGCCGCCGCCGCCGGCCGGCTGGGGGTGCGCACCGCGGTGCAGCGCGCCGCCGACGAGCTCGGCGACACCGGCCGCATCCTGTTGCGCCCGTCGGGAACCGAGCAGCTGGTGCGGGTGATGGTGGAGGCCGCCGACGAGGACACCGCCCGCCGCGTCGCCATCGACATCGCCGACGTGGTGCGCGGACAGCACTGAGCTCTCCGGTCAGCGGAACCCGGGTGGCCGTTGTGGCGTCATACCCGGTATGGGGCAACACCTTTTCGTCGACGCCGCGGCGGCATCCGCGGCGGCCGACCAGTTCGACGCCAGTGCTCAGCTGATCGACGCCGCGGTGCGCAGCCGGCTGAGCCGGCTGTCGTTCGACGGCAGCCACGCCGGCCGGGTGCACGTCGCCGACGGGGAAAGCCTGCGACGTGCGTTGGACCGATGGGCCGCGGAGCTGGGCCGATGGTCTCGGGCCAGCGCCGAGATCGCCGCCGTATTGCGCGACAGCGCGCGACGCTACGCCGAGGCCGAGCGCCGGGCCGCGGCCCGGGTCGGCTGAGCCGTGCCGTACCGGGGGCCGTGGCTCGACGTTTCCGCGCGACTGGCCGACGGTCGGGAAGCCGCCGGGCACACCCAGGCCTACGTCTCGGCCTGTCAGCGCCGTGGCTACCAGCATCCGGACCTGACGGCCTACCCCGCCCAGGTGTGCGACTGGTACGACGGCGAGGACGGCTTGGACCTCTCGGCGCTCGACGACGACTGCGCGGCGCTGTGGGCGGGTGCCGGCGCGGCCGAGGAGGCGCTGCGGATGCAGCAGGCCCAACTCGACGCGCTGGCCGCGGCCTGGCAGGGCTCCGGCGCCGATGCCGGGGTGCGGTTCCTGCGTGCCCATTGCGACTCGGCGGCGGTGCTGGTCGGCCGGGTTCGGGCCGCGGCGCTGGCCTGCGATTCGCTGCGCGACGACCTGTGCCGGCTGGTCGACGAGAAGGTGATCGCCGCGGTCGGCATCGACGACCGGGTCTGCGGACAGCGCAGCGAGTGGCTGAGTCCGGCGGTCGCCGACGAGGTGGTCGATCATGGGATAAGGCCATACGTGGAGAACGACATTCAGGGTGAGTGGCTCACCGCGATGCGCTCGGCGCGGAAGTCGGTGACGGCGGCCTACCAGGCGGCTGCCGCCGCCGCGGAGCCCGAGACCGGCGCGGTGTTCCCGATCCCGGGTGAGCTGGGCCCGAGCTGCCAGCCCGATGACCCGGGCCCGGCGGTCTTCGCCGCGCCGATGGCGGTGGCTGAGCCGGCGGAGGGGGCGCCGGTGGACTGGTCACCGCCCCCCGGTGCGTCGCGGGTGGCCGCGCTGCCGCTGGCGCCTCAGCCCGACGACGTGCTGGCCGAGCCGCTCGATCCGACCGCGGCGCCGGAGGACGCCGACCTGCCCGATGGTGTCGGCCTGCCCGACGCCGGGGACGTTCCGGGCGGCTTGGGCCTGCCCGATGGTCTCGGCCTGCCCGACGGCATCGGTATGCCCGGCGGCCTCGGGGCCGGCGGGCTGGCCGGGCTGGTGCCGCGGATCGCCGACGCGATCGGCAGCCTGTTCGGCCCGGGTGGTGACGGGTACGGCGATCCCGGGCTGGAGAACCCGTTCACCGACGAGCCGATCGACGACGACCAGCCGTTCCGCGACGAAGAGCCGGACGGCGAGTTGGTCGACGACGAAGACGAAGACCCCGAGGGTGAGCAGGGTCAACCGGTGGCCGACGAGAGCGATGAGACCGGCGTACCCGACGAGGCGGAGGCGGGCACGCCCGTCGAGGAGGTGGCCGACGGCGCACCCGACGCCGAGCCGCCGGCTGCGCCGGTGGCCGATCAGCCCGCCGCCCCGACGCCGGGCGACCAGCAGCGGACACCGTGTGAGATCGCCGCCGACGAGTTACCGCAGGTCGGGGAGTGAATCGCCGTTGCCGCGGTCGGCGATCATGCGCTGGATGAGGGCGATGATCTGTTGTTGGCCGGCCAGTACGGCATCGCCGCTGTCGATCCGCGATGTGTAAGTAATGCAGATGGATATTCGATGTGTGATCCGAACCCAGGTCCAACTCCCGGACGGGCTCTACCGCGACACCAGGCGGATCGCACGTGAGCAGGAGATACCCCTGGCCGAGGTCGTCCGGCGCGGGCTTGAGCACATGGTGCGGATCCATCCGAGCCGGGACGCGGCATCCGAGGCCTGGCAGCCGCCCGGGCCGCATCGTCTCGGCTCGTTCCGGGCGCCGGGAGGCGCATGGCGCCGCACCCGGGTTTGCCCGCCGGCGGCTGTTCGACGCCCGGCTCGCGCTGACTCTGCGCCACCACGGTGTCGACGAGCTGGCCACTCGAAACACCAACGACTTCACCGACTTCGGCTTCGCACGGGTCTGGGACCCCACAGCGTCCGAGCGCTGACGGTCAAGGGGGCGCGGTCGGCGACGGCGATCAGCCTTCGCCGCGGTCGGCGATCATGCCCTGGATTAGATTGA
>NZ_JBYCLB010000568.1:0-7570 GCF_057473705.1 Mycobacterium sp. TH-M15
GGGGCCGGCGATGCCGGAGGACGCGCACCCCGGACCGGGTGAGGCCCCGGCGGCGGTCGCGCCCGGCCGGTAACGCGACACCGCCGCGACCTCCCCGGCCGCGGCCCACCCGTGTGTAGCGTGGTCCGGATGACGGAGGGGAGCCCGGCCGAGCTGTCCGGGACTGGCGCGGCGAGCCGCCCTGCCCGGCTGCGATCCGCCGCCGACGCGGCCGCGGCCTACCGACTGGTCCACCACCGCATCGACGCGCTGCTGCGCGGCCGCGGCGACGCGGCCGAATACACGGTGCCGGCCTGCCCGGCCTGGACGGTGCGGCAGCTGGCCGGCCACCTGGCCGGTACCGCTCAGGACGTGGTATCGCTCAACCTGGAGGGGGCGGGTACCGACGCGTGGACGCAGGCGCAGGTCGACCGGATCGCCGGCGACCCCCTCGACGACCTGCTGGATCGGTGGGGGCAGCTGATCGAACCGGTGACGCAGCGGCTGGCGCTCGCCCCGGACCTGGTCGCGGCTCAACTGGTCTTCGACGTGCTCACCCACGAGCACGACCTCCGCGGCGCACTGGGCGATCCCGGTTCGCGCACCGCCGACCCAGCCTTCGCGGTCGCCGTCGGATTTCTGACGACCAGCTACGACCAGGCCATCCGAGCGTGTGGTCTGCCCGCACTGCGGCTGACCACGCCGACGACCGGGCCGGTGCAGCTGGGCGATCCGGCCGGCGCCGCGGGTGGGATATCCCTGGTCACCTCGGATTTCGATCTCCTACGCGCCCTCGGCGGCCGGCGCAGCGTCCGGCAGCTGCTGGCGCTGCCCTGGACGGCCGATCGTGAGGGCGGCGTAGCCGGGCGAAACGGGTCGGACGGAGGGGCCCCGGCCGATCCCACGAAACTGCTCACGGCGCTCGACAACGCACCGGTCCGCCCTCCCGACGACGATCTCGTCGAGTGATCCGACGACCGGCCTGGCATGATCGAGCAGATGCGAGCCACCACTTCGGCGCTGCCCGCGGTCGCGATGGTCGCCGCCGCCGGGTTGGGGCTGACCGAGTGGGTCGGCCTGCCGACCGCGTCGGCCAAGCCGTCGGAGCCGGGCGTGGTCTCCTACGCGGTGCTCTCCAAGGGGTCGATCGGGAACATCGTCGGGGCGCCGATGGGTGTGGAGACGGTGGTTCGCGATCCCTACCAGGCGTACTGGGTGGACCTTCCGGTCTGCAACAACTGGGCCGACATCGGGCTGCCGGAGGTCTACAACGACCCCGACCTCGCATCGTTCAACAGCGCGGTCGCGCAGACCTCGCCGACCGCCCAGAACCACCTGGTCAAACAGGCGGTCGGGGTGTTCGCCACCAACGCCGCCGCCGACCGGGCGTTCCACCGCGTCACCGACCGGACGGTTGGATGCTCCGGGCAGACCACGGCGATGCACCTGGACAACGGGATCACCCAGGTGTGGAGCTTCACCGGCGGGCCGGCCAGCGGCACCGACGCCGCGTGGGCCAAGCAGGAGGCCGACACCGACCGGCGGTGCTTCACCCAGACCCGGCTGCGGGAGAACGTGCTGCTGCAGGCCAAGGTGTGCCAATCCGGAAACGGCGGACCGGCGGTGAACGTGCTGGCCGGAGCGATGCAGAACACTCTCGGTCAATAACCGGGGGCCGACATGGCGAAGGGGCTACGCGTGCTGTCGCAGGCGTCACCAGGCGGTGGGCCCCGCGCCCGCTGCCCCGGCGTCGAGACCGCCGACGCAGAGTCGGCGGCGTCGGCTGAAGCCCGCATCGTCGGAGACTGCCTCGGTGACGGCCCGGTGGGCCGGGTCGGTCTGGAGGTCGAGGCGCACTGCTACGACCCGGCCGACGTCTGTCGTCGCCCCGGCTGGGACGAGATCGGCGACGTGCTGCGGGCGCTGCCAGTGCTGCCCGGTGGGAGCGTGGTCACCGTCGAACCGGGTGGAGCGGTAGAGCTGTCCGGCCCACCGCTGGCCGGCGTCGGGGCCGCGATCGCCGCGATGGCCCGCGATCGGGCGGTGCTGCAGTCCGCCTTCGTCCACGCCGGGCTGGGCCTGCTGATGCTCGGCGCCGATCCGCTTCGGCCGGTCCGGCGGGTCAACCCGGGCGCCCGGTACCGGGCTATGGAGCGGTTCTTCGCCGCCACCGGCACCGGCGAGGCGGGTGCGGCGATGATGACATCGACGGCATCGATTCAGGTCAACCTGGACGCCGGGCCCCGAGACGGGTGGGCCGCGCGGGTGCGGCTGGCCCACGCCCTGGGTCCGACGATGGTCGCGATCGCCGCCGACTCGCCGATGCTCGGCGGGCACCGGTCGGGGTGGAAGTCGACCCGGCAACGGGTGTGGAGCCGGCTGGACTCGGCACGCTGCGGCCCCATCCTCGGCGACCCCGCCGGCGCCGACCCGGCCGCCGAATGGGCGCACTACGCCCTGAACGCGCCGGTGATGTTGGTGCACACCGACGACGACGCGGTCGCGCTCACCCGGTACGTGCCGTTCGCCGACTGGGCCGACGGCCGGGTGCTGCTCGGTGGCCGCCGTCCGACCGTCGCCGACCTCGACTACCACCTGACCACGCTGTTCCCGCCGGTGCGGCCGCGGGGCTGGCTGGAGATCCGCTACCTGGACAGCGTCGACGACGGGCTGTGGCCGGCGGTGGTGTTCACCCTGGTCACCCTGCTCGACGATCCGGGCGCCGCCGACCTGGCCGCCGAGGCGGTCGCGCCGGTGGCCGTCGCCTGGGACGACGCCGCCCGGGCAGGTCTCTGCGATGGGCGCATCCGCGCCGCCGCCGTCCGGTGTGTGCGGATCGCCGCCGAGCGGCTGCCGGCGGACCTCGGGCTGACCGAGTCGATGAGTCGGTTGGTGGAGTCGGTCGAGCGGGGCCGCTGTCCGGCGGACGACTACGACGACCGGGTGCTCGACCGCGGCCTCCGGTCGACCGTCGCCGGGCTGGCGCGAGGAAAGCCGTGAGCTGGCCGGACGCCCTCGCCGACGACTTGGCCCGGGCGCGGGGCCGCACGCTGGCGCTGGTCGACCTCGACGACGCCGAGCTGCGCCGGCAGTACGACCCGCTGATGAGCCCGCTGGTCTGGGACCTGGCGCACATCGGCCAGCAGGAGGAGCTGTGGCTGCTGCGCGGCGGAGATCCGGCCCGGCCGGGGATGCTGCCACCGGACGTCGACGGGCTCTACGACGCGTTCACCCACCCGCGCGCCGGTCGGGCCGGCTTGCCGCTGCTCCCGCCGGATCAGGCGCGCAGGTACTGCCGGACGGTGCGTTCTCGGGCCCTCGACGAGCTGGACCGGCTGGACCCCGGGTCCGACGGTGTCGACGACGCCTTCGCCTTCGGGATGGTGCTCAGCCACGAGCACCAGCACGACGAGACCATGCTGCAGGCGCTGAACCTGCGCACCGGGGCTCCGCTGCTTCCCGCCGGCGACCCGCTGCCGGCCGGCCGGCCCGGGCTGGCCGGAACCTCGGTGCTGGTGCCAGGCGGCGAGTTCGTCTTGGGCGTGGACGCCGCGTCCGAACCGTTCTCGCTGGACAACGAGCGCCCCGCGCACGTCATCGACGTCCCGGGCTTCCGGATCGGCCGGGTGCCGGTGACCAACGCCGAATGGCGGGAGTTCATCGGTGACGGCGGCTACCGGGAACCGCGCTGGTGGTCGCCGCGCGGCTGGCGGCACCGGGAGCAGGCCGGGTTGACCGCCCCGCAGTTCTGGAGCGCGGACCACACGTCCCGAACCCGGTTCGGCCGGATGGAGGAGATCGCGGCCGATCAACCGGTCCAGCACGTCAGCTACTTCGAGGCCGAGGCGTACGCGGCGTGGGCCGGTGCCCGACTGCCCGCCGAGATCGAGTGGGAGAAGGCCTGTGCCTGGGACCCGGCGGCTGGCGTCCGGCGCCGTTATCCGTGGGGTACGGCCGAGCCGTCCGCCGAGCTGGCCAATCTCGGTGGTGCGGCGCTGCGTCCGGCGCCGGTCGGGGCGTACCCGGCCGGTGCCTCGGCGTACGGGGCCGAACAGCTCCTCGGCGACGTGTGGGAGTGGACCAGCTCGCCGCTGCAGCCATGGCCGGGGTTCGTCCCGATGATCTACCAGCGGTATTCGCAGCCGTTCTTCGGCGGTGACTACCGGGTGCTGCGCGGCGGATCGTGGGCGGTGGCGCCGGCGATCCTGCGGCCCAGCTTCCGCAACTGGGACCATCCCTATCGGCGGCAGATCTTCGCCGGGGTGCGGCTGGCCTGGTCGGTCGACGGCGAACCGGGGCCGGTCTGATGTGCCGGCACCTGGGCTGGCTCGGCAAGCCTCGATCGCTTGCCCAGCTGATGCTCGATCCGCCGCACGGCTTACTGGTGCAGTCCTATGCGCCGCGCCGACAGCAGCACGGCCTGATGAACGCCGACGGTTGGGGCGCGGGGTTTTTCGACGGTGAGACCGTCCGGCGGTGGCGCAGCGCGATGCCGCTGTGGGGTGACGCGTCATTAGCCTCGGTGGCGCCGGTGCTGAGCAGCCACTGCGTAGTGGCCGCGGTCCGCTCGGCCAGTGTCGGCATGCCGATCGAGGCCAGCGCGACCGCCCCGTTCACCGACGGCACCTGGTTGTTGTCACACAACGGCGTCGTCGACCGATGGGTGCTGCCCGCGTCACCGCTCGCCGAATCTTCATGTGACAGCGCTATCCTGGCGGCGCTGATCTTCGGTCAGGGTGCTGGCTCGGTCGGCGACGTGGTGCGCAAGATCGGCACCGCCGATCCGGAGGCGCGACTGAACGTGCTGGCGACAAACGGATCGGTGATGCTGGCGACCACCTGGGGCGACACCCTGTCGATGCTGCGGAGCGGAGACGGGGTGGTGCTGGCCAGCGAACCTTACGACGACGACCCGCGTTGGGTGGACATCCCGGACCGACACCTGGTGCAGGCCACCGCCGAGGAGGTCAGGGTGACCCCGCTGGAGGCGCCGCGGTGACGGTGTCGCTCGCCAACCACCTGGCCGCCGACGCCGCCGTCCGGGCACTCGGCCGTGACGTGCGAGATGGCCTCCGGCAGCAGCCTAAGTCACTGCCGCCCAAGTGGTTCTACGACGACGCCGGCAGCGAGTTATTCGAGCGGATCACCCGGCTGCCGGAGTATTACCCGACCCGGGCCGAGGCGGAAATCCTCGCCGCCCGATCAGCCGAGATCGCGGAGCTCACCGACGCAGACACCCTGGTGGAGCTGGGCAGCGGCACCTCGGAGAAGACCCGGATGCTGCTGGACGCGTTGCGCGCCACTGGTGGGCTGCGCCGGTTCGTCCCGTTCGACGTCGACGCCGGCGTGCTGGCGGCGTCGACGTCGGCGATCCAGCGGGAGTACCCCGGGGTGACCATCGAGGCGGTCTGCGGCGACTTCGAACGGCACCTGGCGGCGATCCCGAGTGGCGGGCGACGGCTGTTCGCCTTCCTGGGCTCCACCATCGGCAACCTGACCACCGCTCCGCGGGCCGGGTTTCTGAGCGCACTGGCCGCGGCGCTGGCGCCGGGGGACAGCCTGCTGCTCGGCACCGATCTGGTCAAAGACCCGGCCCGGCTAGTGGCCGCCTACGACGACCCAGCCGGGGTGACGGCGCGGTTCAACCGCAACGTGCTCGCGGTGGTGAACCGGGAGCTCGGCGCCGACTTCGACCTGGACGCCTTTGCGCATGTGGCGCGGTGGAACGCCGAGGACGAGCGGATGGAGATGTGGCTGCGGGCTGAACACGCCCAGCGGGTGCGGATCGACGCGCTGGGCCTGACCGTCGAGTTCGGCGCCGGCGAGGAGCTGCTCACCGAGGTGTCCTGCAAGTTCCGCCGGGAGAAGGTGGCCGAGGAACTCGCGACCGCCGGGCTGCGGCTGACCCGGTGGTGGACCGATTCGGCCGGCGACTTCGGGGTCTCGCTGGCCGCCAAATAACGGGACCGGGGGTCCCGGCTTCACACAGTGCCTAACTCCAACTTCTGTGGAACGCGTTTCGTCTCGTGAACTTTGTGGTGACTGACATCCAGCCCGCACCCGACAACCTGGCCGGGGCGACTGCGACGAGTGTCGGATCGGCGATGCGCGTGATGGACGCGGTCTGGTACAACGCCAACCGCCGGCGCGGCTTCGTGCCTGGCAACAGTATCTGAGACTGGCCGGCTGTGCCGCTCTAGGATCGGATCACCCGACGAATCGAAATGTACTTCGCGTAATCGGTGGACCCAGCATTCGGGCTCTGACGAAACCCCGAACGTACATTGGCCAGTCGCAAACACCATCTGCTGAAAGTCTTCTGGGGTTGGCGGGACCGCCAGCACCATCGACTGGATCCGTCCGACCGGGCACGGCTACACCACCTACCCGGGTGCTCGGCTGCTCTTCCCCGCGCTGTGTCGACCCACCGGGCAACCACCGGCCACCGCACCACCCGGACGGGTGGAAACCTGCCGCACCCAGATGATGCCCACCCGCACACGCACCCGCGCGCAGAACCGCCGCGCCGCCATCAGAGCCGAACGCGCCCGCAACACCGCGCACGTGGCGGAGCGCAGTCGGCCGCCGCCGCGCTAGCGGTCCAGGTGCGCAATACCGAGGCGTCGTCGTCCCGGTAGGCCATGATGGACGATACACCGAGTGACAGGAGTAGAAGTTGGCCGACTTCATCGCCTCGATCGATCAGGGGACGACCAGCACGCGGTGCATCATCTTCGACCACGACGGCCACGAGGTGGGTAGACACCGGATCGAACACGAGCAGATCCTGCCGCGGGCCGGCTGGGTGGAACACAATCCATTCGAGATCTGGGAGAGCACGGTCGCCTCGTTGGTGTCGGCACTCAACACCACCAAACTGCATGCCGACGATCTGGCGGCCCTGGGCATCGCCAACCAGCGGGAGACCACCCTGGTCTGGAACAAGAACACCGGGCGGCCGTACTGCAACGCGATCGTCTGGCAGGACACCCGCACCGACCACATCGCGGCGGCGTTGGACCGGGACGGACGTGGCGACGTCATCCGACGCAAGGCCGGACTGCCACCGGCAACGTATTTCTCGGGCGGGAAACTGCAGTGGATCCTGGAGAACGTCGACGAGGTGCGCCAGGACGCCGAACGGGGGCACGCGCTTTTCGGAACCAGTGACACCTGGATCTTGTGGAACCTGACCGGCGGACCGAGCGGCGGTGTGCACATCACCGACGTGACCAACGCCAGCCGGACCATGCTGATGGATCTGGAGACCCTCGACTGGGACGACGAACTGCTGTCGTTCTTCTCGATCCCGCGAAAGATGCTGCCGCGCATCGTCGCATCGTCCTCGTCATCCAAACGGCGCCGGCACGCCGTCACCGCCAAATCCGGCCCGCTGCGAGGCGAGGTGCCGATCACCGGCATTTTGGGTGACCAGCAGGCGGCGATGGTCGGGCAGGTCTGTCTGGCCGCGGGCGAGGCCAAGAACACCTACGGCACCGGAAACTTCTTGCTGCTCAACACCGGTGAGAAGATCGTACGTTCAGCACACGCTCTGCTGACTACGGTCTGCTATCGCTTCGGGGCCGCCGCG
>NZ_JBYCLB010000569.1:0-2146 GCF_057473705.1 Mycobacterium sp. TH-M15
CGGCAGCAGCAGCACCGCGGTGGGGACCGCGACCGCGGTCAGCGTGAGCGCGTCGGCGCGCCGGTTGCGGACCGGATGCCACAGTGCATCCCCGAGCCACCACGCCGCGATCAGCAGCACCGCGACCACGCCGCCGGTCAGGTGCACCGAGAAGACGCCGACCAGCGCCAGCACCGCCATCGCGATCCGTTCCCGGTGGCCGGTCGCGGTGCTGGCCAGGAAGAAGGCCGGCACCGCGATCCCGTAGCCGACCAGGTTGGGCATGGCGGCGGTGCCGAACTCGACGTAGGGCAGCGCGGTGAAGGAGGCCGAGACCGCGGCCGCGGTGGCGGCGGCGGAGGCGGTGCGCCGTTCGCCGACGGTGCGCCGCAGCAGCCGCCAGGTGAGCAGCGCCGCGCTGACCGGGAACAGCCACACCGACGCGGCCAGCGAGCACACCGTGTAACCGGTGGTGGCCGCGGCGCCGGTCAGCTGGCAGAACACCGCGGTCAGCGCGTGGAAGGCCGACGGGTAGTACAGCGCGGCGTGCGTCTCCACGTTGCGCAGCTCGCCCATGTGCGTCGGCGACGCCTGGCCGGTGTCCAGGATGAACCGGACGGTGTTGGCGTGCCAAACGGCGTCCCAGGTGCTCGGGATGCTCTGCCAGTCGGGGATGCCGCGGGCCACCGCCCAGCCGATCAGCAGCACGCCGAGCAGCACCCCGGCCGCCGTCGTGATCATCGGCCGGGTGAGCTTCGGTGCCTTGGCCCCGGGCAGCAGCTTGCGCAGCCCGGCCGCCGCGGCGGCCACCACCACCAGGGTGGCCAGCGCCGTCCAGGCATTCCACGGGATTCCGACCGCGCCGAACGGGACGATTGCCAACCCGACCGCGCCGTAGCTCAGCGCCGGGCCGACGGCGACGGCGAGCGGCCAGCCCAGCCGGGCGCTGACGCCGATGACCACCCCGGGGACGATCAGCAGCACCAGCGCGATCAGCACTCCTAATCCCAGGTCCACCGGACTAGTATGTCTGCCCAGGCGACCCGGCTCGGGCGGCGCGGCCGCACACCGCCCGAGCTGTCCGGTTTGCTTGGGAAACTCTAAGGTGGCTGTCATGGCTTACGACGTTGCCCGGGTGCGTGGTCTGCACCCCACGCTGGGTGACGGCTGGGTGCATTTCGACGCGTCCGCGGGAATGCTGATTCCCGACTCGGTGGCCACCACGGTCTCCACCGCGTTCCGCGGATCGCTGGCGACGGCGACCGGACCCCACCCGGCAGCGCAGCGCAGCGCCGCGGTGCTGCGGGCGGCCCGGCAGGCGGTGGCCGACCTGGTCGGCTCCGACCCGGCCGGGGTGGTGCTCGGCGCCGACCGGGCGATCCTGCTGACCGCGCTGGCCGACGCGTCGACGTCGCGGGTCGGCCTCGGCCAGGAGGTGGTGGTCAGCCGCCTCGACGACGAGGTCAACATCGTGCCGTGGCTGCGGGCGGCCGACCGGTACGGCGCCAAGGTCCGCTGGGCCGAGGTGGACATCGAGACCGGTGACCTGCCCGCCTGGCAGTGGGAGAGCCTGATCCACCGGGAGACCCGGCTGGTCGCCGTGGCCTCGGCGTCGGGCGCGGTGGGCGCGGTCCCCGACCTGCGCCCGATGACCAAGCTGGTGCACGACGTCGGTGGGGTGGTGGTCGTCGACCACTCGGCGGCGGCGCCGTACCGGCTGATCGACATCAACGAGATGGACGCCGACGTGGTGGCCGTCAACGCCACCGCCTGGGGCGGCCCGCCGATCGGCGCGCTGGCCTTCCGCGACCCGGCGCTGATCGACTCGTTCGCTGCGGTGTCGACGCACCGGGAGGCCACCGGGCCGGCGCGGCTGGAGACCGGGGTACACCAGTACGGGCTGCTGGCCGGGGTGGTCGCCAGCATCGAGTACCTGGCCGGACTCGACGAGTCCGCTCGCGGCAGCCGGCGGGAGAAGCTGCTGGTCTCCATGCAGGCCGCGGCGAGCTACCTGGATCGGCTGTTCGGCTACCTGTTGGCGTCGCTGCGGTCGATGCCGACGGTGATGCTGATCGGCCAGCCGGAGGTGCAGATTCCGGTGGTCAGCTTCGCGCTGTCCCGGGTGCCCGCCGAGCGGGTGGTGCAGCGGCTGGCCGACAACGGCGTG
>NZ_JBYCLB010000570.1:0-12282 GCF_057473705.1 Mycobacterium sp. TH-M15
CCACCCGAACCCGGCTGTAGCCCTGGGCGTTCAGCTTCTCGAACAGGTCGGCGAACTCGCCCTTGCGGGTGCGCACCACCGGGGCCAGAACCTGGAACCGGGTGCCCTCGTCCAAGGCCAGCACCTGGTCGACGATCTGCTGCGGGGTCTGGCGGGCGATCCGCTCACCGCAGACCGGGCAGTGCGGCGACCCGGCCCGCGCGTACAGCAGTCGCAGGTAGTCGTAGACCTCGGTGATGGTGCCCACCGTCGAGCGTGGGTTGCGGTTGGTGGACTTCTGGTCGATGGAGACCGCCGGCGACAGTCCCTCGATGAAGTCGACGTCCGGTTTGTCCATCTGGCCGAGGAACTGCCGGGCGTAGGCCGACAGCGACTCCACGTAGCGGCGCTGCCCCTCGGCGAAGATGGTGTCGAACGCCAGCGACGACTTCCCGGATCCGGACAGCCCGGTGAACACGATCAGCGCGTCCCGCGGTAGGTCAAGGTCGACGCTGCGCAGGTTGTGTTCGCGCGCACCCTTGACGATCAGCCGGTCAGCCAAGCCTGCCCCTTCACCCGACGTACCCAACCACTCTATGCGGGCCGCAGTCGGTCAGTAACGTGGCCATCATGACAACCCTCGACGACAACTACACCGGCCATGTGGACCCCGGCGCCGCCGCCCGGCGCACCCTTCCCGGCGCCACGATCCTCAAGGCGTCCGTCGGGCCGTGGGACAACAACGCCTACCTGGTGACGTGCACGACGACCGGCCAGACGCTGCTGATCGACGCCGCCAACGATGCCGAGACCCTGATCGGCCTGGTGCGCGAAGACGCGCCGAAGGTCTCGCTGATCATCACCAGCCACCAGCATTTCGACCACTGGCAGGCGCTGGCGGCGCTGGCCGAGGCCACCGGCGCGCCGACCGCGGCGCACCGCCTGGACGCCGACCCGCTGCCGGTCGTGCCAGACCGGATCCTGGCCGACGGCGACACCGTCGCGGTCGGCGACCTGACCTTCGACGTGATCCACCTGAGCGGCCACACCCCGGGATCGGTGGCGCTGGCGCTGAGCGGGCCGGCGACCGACGGGGTGACCCAGTTGTTCACCGGCGACTGCCTCTTCCCGGGCGGGGTGGGCAAGACGACGAAGCCGGCCGAGTTCGAGGCACTATTCCACGACGTGACGACGAAGCTCTTCGACCGGTTCGCCGACGACACCGTGGTCTACCCCGGCCACGGTGACGACACCACGCTGGGCGCCGAGCGGCCGCACCTGGGCTCGTGGCGCGAGCGCGGCTGGTAGCCCGCGTTCACCGCAGGCGACGTCCACCGCGCGGAACACGTATCGCGCCGTTCGGCTGGTCGGCCCCGCTTGGCTCATGGCTTCTCGGGGATGCCCTGACGCTCGTCGTCCGCGAGCTGTCGAAGGTACAGTTCGGTCCAGTAGCCGCGCCGCTTGGGGGACCGCTGGGCCACTTCGTGATCCCTCATCCACTCATGGTGGGCCACGAGTTCAGCCGTGTACACGTCCAGAAACGTGGCCGGCGGGGCTGTCTTCGGTGCCTGCCACGGCTTCTCCGCATTCTTGGCTTTCTTCGTCCGCTGCCGAGCCCGGCCGTCCGCGGTGTCCATCGACGCGATCAGGGTGACGAGCATCAGAGGCGCAGCGAACATGAGGACCGTGGCCAATACCATCACTTCTCTATCCCCCCGGAGCGTGAATCCCGAATCGGGTGTCGAAAAGGCTAGCACCAGCCGCGAACACGGGTGGTCGTTCGGCGTAAACCCCGCGGATCGGCCGGTGTAATCCCGGTACGCGTCCTGGCCGCCGCGCGCCCGCGTCGGCCGCGCCCGCATCCCCAGCAGCACCACCTCGGAGAAAACGCATCCTGCGGTGGTGATCACCCGGACGAGTGGCCGACTGCGGCCGCTGCCGCCGGATCAGCCGGTGGTGTGCACGATCAGCACGTCCACCTTGGCGCGCCGGGAGACGTTGGCCGGCACCGATCCGAGCAGCCGGCCGGCGATGGTGTTCAAGCCGAGATTTCCCACCACCAGCAGGTCGGCTTTGACCCGCTCGGCCAGCTCGACCAGCGCCTCCACCGGCGCACCGATGATCGGCCGCTTCTCCACCAGGGTGGCACCGGCTGCGGTGGCCCGCTCGGCGGCCTCCCGCAGGATCGAGTCGATGGGAGCGGTGCCGGACGCCTGGTAGCTCTCGTCTTTCAGCACGTCGACCGCGTGCGGGTCGTCGTTGGCGGGCAGGTACGCGCTGGCGACGATCACCTTCGCGTCGGGCCCGGAAGCCAGTTGGCCCGCCCGGTCGACGGCGCGCAGCGACGAGTCCGAGCCGTCTGTGCCGACCACCACGGTTTTATAGCCGCTCATGCGTCCTCCCAGTGACTAGTTGCAAGCGCCATCGGGAACAGTAGCGTGCCGACCGACCGTCATGGATGCGATTGACGACACACGGCCGGCGCGTCGATCGCGGGCCGCCGCGAGTCCCACCGTCCGGACCGGCCGACGCGCTCTTCGCGGGCCTGCCGGACCGCGCTCCGCGGCGTACCGTGAGATTTTGTTCACCGCAGGAAGCGGCCGGACGCCATCGACCCGCATGAACTGTGTACCGACCCCGGATCGGGACCGCACCCGGGATCGCCCCGACCGCCGACCAGCCCGCGCGCGCTGGTCGGACCCGACGCTGGCCGCGACGCTGGGCACGGTCGTCGGCGGCGCCGCTGCCAATCGCCCGTCGCTCTGGTTCGACGAGGCGGCCACGATTTCGGCGGCGGCCAACCGCTCGCTCTCCGAGCTGTGCCGGTTGGTGACGAATATCGATGCGGTGCACGGCCTCTACTACCTGCTTATGCACGGCTGGTTCGCCGTCTTCCCCGCCACCGAGTTCTGGTCGCGACTGCCGAGTGCCTTGGCTGTCGGCGGTGGCGCGGCCGGCGTGGCGGTGTTGTCCAGACAGTTCTGCGCCCGTCGCACCGCGCTCTGCGCGGGTGCGCTGTTCGCCGTGCTGCCGCGGATGACCTGGGCCGGAATCGAGGCCCGCCCCTATGCATTCGCCGCGATGGCCGCGGTGTGGCTGACCGAGTTGGGTGTCGTCGCGGCGCGCCGCAACAGCACCCGGATCTGGCTGGGTTACGGCCTGTCGATCGTGGTGGCCGCCTTGCTCAACACGTTCTCGGTGCTGGTGGTCGCCGCGCATGCCGTGCTGGTCCGGGTGGTGTCGGACCGACGGTCCGCGGTCATCCGGTGGGCCGTCGCGGCGGGTTCCGCGGTTGCCGCGCTGACCCCGTTTCTGTTGCTGAGCCAGGAGCAGATCTGGCAGGTCGGCTGGATCTCGACACCGGGCTGGCGCAGCATCACCGAGGTCGCCGAGGAGCAGTACTTCGACAAGAGCGCGCCGTTCGCTCTGCTGGCCGGGGCGGTGCTGGTGGCCGCGACGGCAGCCCGGTGGGCCGGGGTACGCCGGCCACCACCCGGTAGGCCGGCGCAGCTGGCGATCATCTGCGTCGCCTGGATGCTGATCCCGACCATCCTCACCCTGGCCTATTCGGCGGTGGGCACCCCGGTCTACTACCCGCGTTACCTGATCTGCACCGCGCCGGCGATGGCCGTGCTGCTCGCGATCGGTGTCACCACGATCGCCGGCAAACCGGCCGCCGTCGTGGCCCTGGTGGTGTCGTTCGCCGCCGCGGCCGCACCCAACTACCTTGTCACACAGCGTGATCGGCACGCCAAGGAAGGCTGGGACTACAGCCAGGTCGCGGACCTGGTCGGCGCCCACGCCGCGGCCGGCGATTGTCTGCTGGTGGACAACACCGCCGGATGGCGCCCGGGACCGATCCGGGCGCTGCGGGCGGCCCGGTCCGATGCGTTCGTCAAACTCGTCGATCCCGGCCGGGGGCTGCGCGGCCCGGCGGTCGGCCGACTGTGGGACGGGCACGTCGCGGTCTGGACGGTCGCCAATGCGTTCGACCGGTGCACCGCGATCTGGGCGATCACCAACCACGACCGCACGCTGCCGGCCCACCAGGCCGGTGCGGTGCCGCCGCCGGGGCCCGTCTTCGCCCGCACCCCGGCCGGTCAGATACTTCGCCGCCTGGGCTTCCACCCGGTCGAGCGGTGGCAGTTCAGCTTCAGCCAGGTCGTCAAGCTCACCCGGTGACGTCGAGCCGCTTCAGGCTGTCGCTTCGGCCTCCGCCGCCTCCACGGCTTCCAGTCGCTCGGCCGAGCCGCGGCTGGCCAGGTAGGTGACCACGCAGCTCAGCAGCGCGAACACGGCGAACATCGCGAACAAGGTGCGCGCGGCCGGCATGTCGGCGCTCATCGAGGTGTTCCACACGAATCCGGCGATCCCCGCGCCGAAGGCGCCGGAGATCAACTGCACGGTGTTGATCGCCGCGGCGGCGGTGCCACCCTCGGCCCGGCTGTCGACGCAGCTCATCGCCCACGCAGACAGGTGCGGCCAGCCTGCCCCGACTCCGAGGCCCACCACCAGCAGCGCCAGCGCCCAGACCGTTTTGACCTTGGTGGGGTTGGGATCGTAGCTGCTCATCCGGGTGACGGCCGCCACCGTCAGGGCGGCGCACACCACCAGCGGCGAGAACGCCACCAGCCGGGATATCAATCGCTTCCGGCTCAGTGACGCGCTGGCGACCTCACTGATCATCCAGCCGCTCGACACCGCGGCACCCAGGAACCCGGCCGTCGCCGGCGACATGTGGGCCATCCGCTCACCGAGCAGCGGTACGTACAGGTTGGCCTTGGTGATCGCCATCAGCAGCCCCAGCGCCAGGAAGATCCATTTCTCCCGGCCGGGGTGGAAGACGCTGCGCGGCAGCACCGCCGCGGGTGCCCGGCGATCGGTGACCACGAAGACCAGGAGCAGCAGCGCGCCGGTGGCAAGCAGACCGCTGGCCAGGGTGAGGCTGTGCGGTAGTTGCGCGGCGCTGACCAGCAGTGCCGCGGCACCCAGCAGCAACAGCGACCGCACCGGTATCCGCATCGGCACACCCCGGTGATCGGCGCTGCCCGGGACCAGCACCGCGATGACCAGGACCGCGGTCGCCACGGTCAGCAACGCCATCAGCCCGAACGACCATCGCCAGGCGTGCAGTTGGGCGAAGACGCCGCCCACCGTCGGCCCGGCCAGCGTGCCGACCCCCCACATGGCGGAGATCAGCCCGGAGGCCCGGGTCCACAGCGCTGCCGGCAGGGCCGCATTGATCAGCGCGTAACCGAGTCCGGCCAGCAGGCCGCCGCCGATGCCTTGCAGGGTCCGTCCGACCAGCAGGACCTCCATCGCCGGCGCCAGCGCACACACCACGCATCCGCTGCCGAACGCGACCAAGCCGGCCAGATACGCTCGGCGCGCCCCGACGCGCCCCAGCACGGCGTTGACCGTGGCGGCCGCCACCACCGACCCGACCAGGTAGAGCGTGGTCGCCCAGGAGTAGAGCCGGTCGCCACCGATCTCCTTGACCACACCGGGCAACATGCTGACTACCAGAAACTCGTTGGTGGCATACAGCACCACGCCACCGGCGAGCACAGCCGAGATCCCGCGAAATTTCTTGCCGAGGAGCTCATGCCAACTGCCGGTGGCGATGACCGTTTCATCCACTAGTTGCACCACTGTGCGAAGTCAATCACGGATGCCGGCAGGACGCGAACATCCCCCCTGTTTTCCACGTCGTCATTTCACCCCCGCCGCGTCCATTCCACGCAGTTCCTTCTTCAGATCGGCGATCTCGTCCCGGATCCGGGCGGCCAGTTCGAATTGCAGATCACGGGCCGCGGTCATCATCTGTTCGGTGAGGTCGTCGATCAAGTCGGCCAGCTCGGCGCGCGGCATGTTCGCGGTGTCGCGGCCCTCGAACACCCCCGCGCTGACCGCGCGGCCCGGCTCACCCTGAGCCCGCCGGCCGCGGGATGCGTTGCGGCCGGACCCGCCGACCGGGACCGGCCCGGCGGCTGCGCCATCAGCGGTATCGGCGGCTTCCCGGTAGACCTGGTCCAGGATGTCGGCGATCTTCTTGCGCAACGGCTGCGGGTCGATGCCGTGCGCTTCGTTGTAGGCGATCTGCTTGGCGCGGCGCCGTTCGGTCTCGTCGATGGCCGCGCGCATCGAGTCGGTGATCGAGTCGGCGTACATGTGCACCTCGCCGGAGACGTTGCGGGCGGCCCGGCCGATCGTCTGGATCAGGCTGCGCGACGACCGCAGGAAGCCCTCCTTGTCGGCGTCCAGGATCGAGACCAGCGACACCTCCGGCAGGTCCAGACCCTCGCGCAGCAGGTTGATCCCGACCAGCACGTCGTACTCGCCGAGCCGCAGCTGACGCAGCAGCTCCACCCGCCGCAGGGTGTCGACCTCGGAGTGCAGGTAACGCACCCGGATGCCCAGCTCCAGCAGGTAGTCGGTGAGATCCTCGGCCATCTTCTTGGTCAGCGTGGTCACCAGCACCCGCTGATCCGCCTCGGCCCGCTGGCGGATCTCCCCGATCAGGTCGTCGATCTGGCCCTTGGTTCCCTTGACCACCACCTTCGGGTCGACCAGGCCGGTCGGGCGGATCACCTGCTCGACGAACTCGCCGGCAGACGCACTCAGCTCGTACGGGCCGGGGGTGGCCGACATGTACACCGTCTGGCCGATCCGGTCGGCGAACTCCTCCCAGGTCAGCGGGCGGTTGTCGCAGGCCGACGGGAGCCGGAACCCGTACTCGACCAAGTTGCGCTTGCGGGACATGTCGCCTTCGTACATGCCGCCGATCTGCGGGACGGTGACGTGTGACTCGTCGACGACCAGCAGGAAGTCCTCCGGGAAGTAGTCCAGCAGCGTCGCGGGCGGGGATCCGCCCGGCCTCCCATCTATGTGCCGCGAGTAGTTCTCGATGCCGGAGCAGAACCCGACCTGGCGCATCATCTCGATGTCGTAGTTGGTGCGCATCCGCAGCCGCTGCGCCTCCAGCAGCTTGCCCTGCCGCTCCAGGTCGGCGAGGCGGCCGGCGAGCTCTTCTTCGATGGTGGTGATGGCGTGCGCCATCCGCTCCGGGCCGGCGACGTAGTGGGTGGCCGGGAAGATCCGCAGCGAGTCGACCTTGCGGATGACGTCGCCGGTGAGCGGGTGCAGGTAGTACAGCGCCTCGATCTCGTCGCCGAAGTACTCGATCCGCACGGCCAGTTCCTCGTAGGACGGGATGATCTCGACGGTGTCGCCGCGGACCCGGAACGAGCCGCGGGTGAACGCCAGGTCGTTGCGGGCGTACTGGACGTCGACCAGCAGCCGCAGCAGCCCGTCCCGGGGCACCTCGGCGCCGACCCGCAACTCGACCGAGCGGTCCAGGTAGGACTGTGGCGTGCCCAGGCCGTAGATGCAGGAGACCGAGGCCACCACCACCACGTCGCGGCGGGACAGCAGGCTCGACGTCGCCGAGTGGCGCAGCCGTTCCACGTCGTCGTTGATCGAGCTGTCCTTCTCGATGTAGGTGTCGGTCTGGGCGATGTAGGCCTCCGGCTGGTAATAGTCGTAGTACGACACGAAGTACTCAACCGCGTTGTGCGGCAGCATCTCCCGCAGCTCGTTGGCGATCTGCGCGGCTAGCGTCTTGTTCGGCTCCATGATCAGCGTGGGCCGTTGCAGCCGCTCGATCAGCCAGGCGGCGGTGGCCGACTTGCCGGTGCCGGTGGCGCCGAGCAGGACCACGTCATGCTCGGCGGCTCTGAGACGGCGTTCCAGCTCGTCGATGGCGGCGGGCTGGTCGCCGGCCGGTTGGTACTCGCTGACCACCTCGAACCGGGCGCCGGTGCGCACCAGCCCTTCGACGGCATCACCGGCGGGGCGGTACTCCGAATGCGCGACGACCGGATGCTCTGTTGCGAAAGCCACGGAACCAGGGTAATTCGTACCGCAGACATCCGGTGCGGCCGGGAAACGGCCGGGAAAGGAGAGCAATCGCAGTGCATCCGCCGAAGCGGGAGGTATTCGACCTGGTCGCGCGCACCAACACCGACCCGAAAGGGGTGGTCCGCGCGGTGGACGTCTACACGGTGCGGCCCTGGGGTCTATACCTGGCCCGGCCGACACCGGGTCGAACGCAGTTCCACTACCTGGAGTCGTGGCTGCTGCCCGAGCTGGGCCTGCGGGCCAGCATCTTCCATTTCAACCCGGGCTTCGAACGGGACCAGGATTTCTACCTCGACGTCGGCGAATACACCGCCGGCGAGACGGTCTGGCACTCGCAGGACCACTACCTCGACCTGGTGGTGCACACCGGGATCGGCGTCGAACTCACCGACACCGACGAACTGATGGCCGCGGTGCGCAGCCGGCGGTTGAGCCCGGACGCCGCGCAGCGAGCGATAGAGCACGCGGTCGCCGCCGTCGACGGTCTGGCCCGAAACGGCTACGACCTGCACCGCTGGCTCTCCGGTAGCGGCGTGCAACTGTCCTGGCGGGACGGCCGCTAGACCCCGCTAGACCGGCACCGGGATTCTGCTGGTCGCCGCGTCGGTATCCGGGTCGGGGTCGGGGCCGACCGGTTGCGTGCCCGCCCGCTCGCGGGTGAGCGACGAGGTGGGCAGCACCTTGATCGGCCACCAGAACCAGCGGCCCAGCAGCGCGGCGATCGACGGCGTCATGAACGCCCGGATGATGAAGGTGTCGAACAGCAGGCCCAAGCAGATGGCGGTCCCGGACTGGCCGATCGCGGTCAGGTCGCTGGTGATCATCGCGCCCATCGTGAACGCGAACACCAGCCCGGCCTGGGTGGCCACACTGCCGGAGCCGCCGACACCGCGGATGATCGACGTCTTCAGCCCCCCGGTCAGTTCCTCCTTGAACCGCGACACCAATAGGAGGTTGTAGTCCGACCCCACCGCCAGCAGGATGATCACGGTGAACGGCAGCACGAACCAGTGCAGCTCCAAGCCGAGGACGTGCTGCCAGATCAGCACCGACAGCCCGAACGACGAGCCGAGCGAGATCGCGATGGTTCCGACGATCGTGAACGCCGCCACCACGCTGCCGGTCAGCACCAGCATGATGATCAGGATCAGGCACAGCGACGCCATCACCGCCAGCATCATGTCGTACTTCAGGAACTCGCCGATGTCGTGATAGGTGGGCGCGGTTCCGCCGACGTAGATCCGCGAGCCCTGCAGCGGGGTGCCCTTGACCGCGGCCTTGGCGGCCTTCAACTCCTCCTGCGTCTTGGCCAGCGCCTCGTTGCCGGCCGGGTCGCCCTCGTGGGTGACGATGATCTGCGCGGACTTGCCGTCCGGGGAGACCATCAGCTTGAGCCCCTTCTGGAAGTCGGCGTTGTCGAAGGCCTCCGGCGGCAGGTAGAAGAAGTCGTCGTTGCGGGCCGCGTCGAACGCCTGCCCCATCACCGTGGCGGTGTCGGTCATCCGCGCCATCTGGGTGATCATCCCGTTGAACGTGCTGTACATCGTCAGCATCGTGGCGCGGATGTCCTTGGAGATCGCGATCATCGGCGGCAGCTGGGCGACCATCTCCGGCATCAGCGTGTCCATGTGCTCCAAGTCGTGAAGCATGTCGGTCATCTTCTGGTCGAGCTGGTCGACGCCGTCGGTCATGTCGAAGATCGACCGCAGCGACCAGCACATCGGGATCCCCCCGCAATGCGGCTCCCAGTAGAAGTAGTTGCGCATCGGCCGCCAGAAATCGTCGAAATCGGCCATGTGGTCCCGCATCTCGTCGGTGACCTGTTTCATCTCGGTGGTGTCGCCGACCATGTCGTGGGTGACCCCGGCCTGCTCGGACATCAGCGAGTGCATGCGTTCCATGATCTCGATCATCGAACCGAGCTGGTCGGTCATGTGCAGCATGTCGGCCATCCGACCCTTGAGGTAGTCCAGGTTCTCGGTGATCGGCACCGACTGCATGCTCAGCTGGAACGGCACCGAACTGTGGTCGATCGGCGCCCCCAGCGGCCGGGTGATGCTCTGCACCTTGTCGATGCCGTCCAGGCGGAAGATGTTCTTCGCGATCCGGTCCAGCACCAGCATGTTGCCCGGCGTCCGCAGATCCTGGTCCGCCTCGATCAGCACGATGTCCGGGTTCATCCGCGCTTTGGAGAAATGCCGGTACGACGCCTCATACCCTTGGATCGAGGGCAGGCTGTCCGGGATGTAGTACTGGTCGTTGTAGTTCACCGAGTACGACGGCAGCACCCCGATGCCGATCAGCGCGACGATCATCGTCACCACGAAGATCGGTCCCGGCCAGCGCACGATCGCGGTGCCGATCCGGCGCCAGCGCTGGGATTCCAGCTTCCGCTTGGATTCCAGCAGCCCGAACCGGGTACCGAGCAGCAGCACCGCCGGGGTGATTGTCATCGCGGCGGCGACCACCACCAGCATGCCGATCGCACACGGCACACCCAACGATTCGAAGTACGGCAACCGGGTGAACTTCAGGCAGAACGTCGCGCCGGCGATCGTCAGGCCCGAGCCCAACACGACGTGCGACACACTGTGATAGGTGGTGAAGTAGGCCGAGATCCGGTCCTCGCCGGCCGCCCGGGCCTCCTGGTAGCGGCCGATGAAGAAGATCGCGTAGTCGGTGCCGGCCGCGATCGCCAGCGAGGTCAGCAGGTTCACCGCGAACGTCGACAGCCCCATGATCTCGGAGTGTCCGAGGATCGCGACCACCCCACGCGCCGCCCCGAGCTCGACGAAGACCGTGGCCAGGATCAGCATTACGGTCGTGATCGAGCGGTAGATCAGCAGCAGCATGACCGTGATGACCAGGAACGTGATGCCGGTCATCTTGAGCATGCTCTTGTCGCCGGCGTCGTTCATGTCCATCGTCAGCGCGGCCTGGCCGGTGACGTAGACCGTCAGCCCGGGCGGCGGGGAGCTGGCGTCGACGATGTCGCGCACCGACTGCACCGAGTCCTTGCCGGTGGTGGTGCCCTGGTCGCCGACCAGGTTCAGCTGCACGTAGGCGGCGTGATCATCCATGCTCTGGGCGCCGCCGGCGGTGATCCGGTCACCCCAGAAGTCCTGCACGTACTCGACGTGCTCGCGGTCCGCCTTGAGCTTGTCGACCAGGCCGCGGTAGTAGGTGCGGGCGTCGTCGCCGAGCGGCTGGTCGCCCTCCAGCAGCACCATCACCATGCTGTCGGAGTCGAACTGCTCGAAGTTGGCGCCCTGCCGTTTGATCGCCTGGTAGGACTGGGCGTCCTTGGCCGCCAACGACACCGAGTGCGCCTTTCCGACCTCTTCGAGCTGCGGCACGACGACGTTGACGACGACGGTCAGCGCCAGCCAGACCAGTACGACGACGAGCGGCAGGCGGTGGATGAAACGCGCGATGCGGGAGTGCTTGACAGTGCTCATGCCGACTTCACCAGGCAGAAGACTTGGGCGTTGTGGGTGTCGACGGTCTGCTCGTCACGGACCGCGCCGTTGACCGTGATCCGGCAGCCGATCGACGGGCTGTCGCCCTGGGCGACGACGTTGGCGAAGATCGAGGTCAGTTTCGTCGAGATCGTGTAGGACCACGGCAGGGTGGTGAAGTCGGCACGCTGCGGCTGCGAGTGTTCGTCGAGGAAGTTCACCTGCCCGGTGGTGCCCTCCGGTCCGAACACCTCGTAGATGACGTCTTTGGGGATGACCGGCCGGGACTCGTCGATAAAGCCGGCGGTGGCCGCCTTCGGCGCCATCACCCCGTGAATCCGGTAGCCGGCGAAGCCCGCCAGTGCCGTCACGGCGACGACGACCAGCGGCAGCCAGGCGCGTTTCAATGCGCTAAGAATCGGTCTTCGCTTTCAGCTCGCGGTGTTCAGTGGTGCGGGAGGGGGCCGAGCAGCATCACGCAGCTGCGGATCTCGTCGAACATGTCGCCTTGCCCCGGGTTGCGGGACCACCGTCGGATGGCCGCGGCCACCGACGCCATCACGGCGGCGGCGATGACCTCGATCCGCCGGTCGTCGGCGGCCAGCTTGAGGCGCTGCGCAATCAGCCCGCCGAGCTGGCTCTCCAGCTGCGCCAGTTCGCTGGTGTGCCGGCGCAGCAGCGCCGGGGTCTCACAGATCATCGGCATCAACGTCTCCAGTCCGACCGTGATCTCGGTGTGCCGGGCGACGTGGTTGATCACCAGGTCGGCCAGGTCTGTGAACAGGCCGTCGGCGCCCGGCCCACTCCGCAGCACGTCGCTCAGCGCGGCGTCGAACGCCGGGAACGGCAACACCACCGCCGTTTCCTTGTTCGGGAAGTAGTTGAAGAACGTCCGCACCGACACCCCGGCCCGCTCGCTGATCAT
>NZ_JBYCLB010000571.1:0-1929 GCF_057473705.1 Mycobacterium sp. TH-M15
TCGCGGCCGCGGTCGGCGCCGCCGCGGCGCTCGCCGCCATCGGCCTGGGTAGCGCCGCGCTGATCCGGAGTCCGGGACCCGGCGGCCCCGGGGAACCGGGTATGCGGCCGATCACGGCGACGTCGCCGATGCCCTTGTCGGGCGGTGACATCCTCGCCCTGCTGGACCACCGGCCCGACCTGGGATCGCTCGATGATCCGCGCCGGCGAGCGTCGTGCCTGAGCGGCCTGGGCTATCCGGGCACCACCCCGATCCTCGGGGGGCGCCGGATCGGCGTCGACGGCAAGCCCGGCGTGCTGCTGGTGCTGCCCGGTGAGCAGCCCGATACGCTGGTCGCTCTGGTGGTCGCGCCGAGCTGCAATTCCGGCGACACCGGGCTGCTGGCCGACTCCATCGTCCGCCGCCCGTGACGCCCGGGAATGCGCACCCCTAAGCTGACGGTTGTGGACGCTAACGCAGACTCCCACGGGAAGGCCCAATACATGCCCGACATGACCACCGCATCGACCATTCACCAGCTGATCATCGTCGGCTCCGGCCCAGCCGGGTACACCGCGGCGATCTACGCCGCGCGCGCCCAGCTGGCTCCGCTGGTGTTCGAGGGCGCCGCCTTCGGCGGAGCGCTGATGACCACCACCGAGGTGGAGAACTACCCCGGTTTCCGCAACGGCATCCAGGGCCCGGAGCTGATGGAGGAGATGCGCGAGCAGGCGCTGCGGTTCGGCGCCGACCTGCGGATGGAAGACGTGGAGTCGGTCGTGCTGGACGGCCCGGTCAAATCCGTCACCACCGCCGACGGCGAGACGCACCGCTCGCGGGCGATCATCCTGGCCATGGGCGCCGCGGCCCGGTACCTGGGCATCCCCGGCGAGCAGGAGCTGCTCGGCCGCGGGGTGAGTTCCTGCGCTACCTGCGACGGGTTCTTCTTCAAGGACCAGGATCTGGCCATCATCGGTGGCGGCGACTCGGCGATGGAGGAGGCCACCTTCTTGACCCGGTTCGCACGCAGCGTGACGCTCGTGCACCGGCGCGAGGAGTTCCGTGCCTCCCGGATCATGGTGAACCGGGCCCGGGACAACGACAAGGTCCGGTTCGTCACCAACCACGTGCCGGTCGCCGTGCAGGGCGACGCCACGGTCACCGGGTTGCGGCTGCGCGACACCCGCACCGGGGCGGAGACCACCCTGCCGGTCACCGGGATTTTCGTCGCGATCGGCCACGACCCCCGCTCGGAGCTCGTCCGCGACGTCCTGGACGTGGACCCGGACGGGTACGTGCTGGTGCAGCAGCCCAGCACCCAGACGTCGCTGACCGGCGTGTTCGCCGCCGGTGACCTGGTGGACCGAACCTACCGGCAGGCGGTCACCGCGGCCGCCACCGGCTGCGCCGCGGCGATCGACGCGGAACGGTGGCTGGCCCACGCCGCCCCGGAGCCGCCACACCCCGTCCCCAGCACCGCCACCGTCTGATTGGAGCCCCCCGATGACCGAGAACCGCGGTTCGACCCTGACCGTCTCCGACGACTCGTTCGCCACCGACGTGTTGACCAGCGAAAAGGCGGTGCTGGTCGACTTCTGGGCCACCTGGTGCGGCCCGTGCCGGATGGTGGCACCGGTGCTGGAGGAGATCGCCACCGAGCATGCCGGGCGACTCACGGTGGCCAAACTGGACGTCGACGCCAACCCGGTGACCGCGCGCGACTTCAACGTCGTCTCCATTCCCACCTTGATCCTGTTCCAGGGCGGGGAACCGGTGAAGCGAATCGTCGGGGCCAAGGGCAAGGCGGCCCTGCTCCGCGAGATCGCCGAATTTCTCCCCGACGCCGGTTAGCTCCGGTTAGGACTCGCGCAGTAATTAGTTAGGTTTTCTGGTTTGGTGTGTCCACACTTGTGGTATGACGCTGCCAGCTGTGGACTCCGATTCGACCGC
>NZ_JBYCLB010000572.1:0-3879 GCF_057473705.1 Mycobacterium sp. TH-M15
TTGCGCTCCGGGTCGCGCTTCGCCCACGCCTCGAACGCCCGCTGCCAGGCCTCGTGGGCCTCCTAGCCGCGGGCCACCAGAACGCGGGGGTGGGTGAGCACGTCGGCGGAGACGTCGAAGCTCTTGGCCGGGTCGAAGCCGAGCGCCGTCTTGGTGGCCGCCACCTCGTCGTCGCCGAGCGCCGACCCGTGGATTTTGCCGGTGTTCATCTTGTGCGGCGCCGGGTAGCCGATGATGGTCCGCATCGAGATGAACGACGGCCGGTCGGTGACCGCCTTGGCGGCGGCGATGGCCTCCTCGATCGCGGTCACGTTCTCGCCGCCCTCGATCTGCTGGACGTGCCAGCCGTAGGCGCGGTACCGGGCGGCGGTGTCCTCGCAGAGCGCGATGGCGGTGTCGTCCTCGATGGAGATCTTGTTGTGGTCGTAGAACACGATGAGGTTGCCCAACTGCTGCACGGCGGCCAGCGAGGACGCCTCGCTGGTCACCCCCTCTTCGATGTCGCCGTCCGAGGCGATCACGTAGATGTGGTGGTCGAACGGGCTGGCGCCCGGTGCGGCGTCCGGGTCGAACAGGCCGCGTTCGTAGCGGGCCGCCATCGCCATCCCGACCGACGATGCCAGACCCTGGCCGAGCGGGCCGGTGGTTATCTCGATCCCCTTCGTGTGCCGGTACTCCGGGTGGCCCGGAGTCTTCGACCCCCAGGTGCGTAGCGCCTCGAGGTCGGAGAGTTCCAGGCCGAACCCACCGAGGTAGAGCTGGATGTAGAGGGTCAGGCAGGAGTGACCGGGGGAGAGGACGAACCGGTCCCGGCCCAGCCATCCGGTGTCGGACGGGTCGTGCCGCATCACCCGCTGGAACAGCGTGTAGGCCAGCGGAGCCAGGCTCATCGCGGTGCCCGGGTGGCCGTTGCCGACTTTCTGGACCGCGTCGGCGGCCAGCACCCGCGCGGTGTCGACCGCCGTCGAGTCGACCTGGGTCCAGTCGTCGGGGTGGTTCGGTCGGGTGAGCGCTGAAATCTCTTCGAGTGTGGTCACTAACTCTAGTCCTCGCGTCGACAGGCCGGTTCGGTTCCACCCTAATGCCGACCCCAAGTTGTCGCAGGGCACGATTCCCGTGTCGCGCGCGTTCGGACCCTGCCGTTCTGCTTCGGCGGGGACGCGGTCTACCATCGTGCGTAGTAGACGTCTGCGCGCTGCTGCGACCCGAGGAGTTGCTGGTTGAGTATTCGCGAGCGCGCTGAACCGCGCGGGATACGCCGACGACGGTTGTCGGCGTACCTGGCGTTGACCAAACCCCGGGTCATCGAGCTGCTGCTGGTCACCACGATCCCGGCGATGCTGCTGGCCGACCGGGGGGCGGTGGACACCCGGCATCTGGTGCTGATCTTGAACACCTTGTTCGGTGGGCTGCTGGCGGCGGCGTCCGCGCACACGCTGAACTGCGTGGTCGACGCCGACATCGACAAGGTGATGAAGCGGACCGAGGCCCGGCCGTTGGCCCGCGACGTCGTCCCCCGGCGGCATGCGCTGATCTTCGGCCTGGTGCTCGGCGCGGCGTCGTTCTGCTGGCTGTGGTGGACCACCAACCTGCTCTCCGGGCTGCTGGCGATGGCCACCATCGCCTACTACGCGGTGGTCTACACCATGCTGCTCAAACGGCGTACCTCGCAGAACGTGGTGTGGGGCGGGGCGGCCGGCTGCATGCCGGTGTTGATCGGCTGGTCGGCGGCGACCGGGACCGTCTCCTGGCCGGCGCTGGTGATGTTCGCGATCATCTTCTTCTGGACCCCGCCGCACACCTGGGCGCTGGCGATGCGCTACAAGGACGACTACCGGGCGGCCGGTGTGCCGATGTTGCCGGTGGTGGCCAGCGAGCGCCTGGTCGCCGGCCGGATTCTGATCTACACCTGGCTGATGGTGGCCGCGACGCTGGCACTGGCCCCGGCTGCCGGGTGGCTGTACGCGGCGGTTTCCGTGCTGGCCGGTGCCTGGTTCCTGACCATGGCCCACCGGTTGTACGCCGCGGTGCGCCGCGGCGAGCCGGTCAAGCCGCTGCGGCTGTTCCTGCAGTCGAACAACTACCTGGCGGTGGTGTTCTGCGCGCTGGCGGTCGACTCGGCGCTGGGGCTGCCGACGCTGTTCTGATCAGGTCAGTCGGCCGCTACGGGCTGTCGCCTTCGGCTTCGAAGGTGTCCATGCAAGGCTGCAGCATCTGCTGGTCCTGCCCCGGGTGCTGGCTAGAGCCGACTCCTGGAAAGATAGCCGGGCACGTGCTCGCCACGCGCTACGTCAGCCGGTGCCGCCGGCCCACACGAAGCGGGTCTCCGGGCCGCTCTGTGTCGCCGCGACGATCCGGTCGCGCATCCGCGCTGGCAGCGCCGGCAACTCCGGCAGCGCGGCCAGCGGAAACCAACGGGCGTCGGTGCTCTCGTCGTCGGCGGGCCGGGGTTCGCCGGCCACCCAGCGCATCAGGAAGACGTGGTCGAGGTACTGGGCTCGATCGCCGTTGACGTGCACCACCGGCGGTGTGGTGTGCACCCATGCCAACCGCACCGGCGCGACGGTGACGGCCGTTTCTTCGGCGACCTCGCGGACGGCGGCGTCCGCGGGCTCCTCACCGGGGTCGACGATGCCGGTCACCGGTGTCCAGGCGCCGTTGTCGGTGCGCTCGACCAGCAAGACGTGCCGGTCGCGGATCACCACCGCGGTCACCCCGATCAGCCAGAGCGGGTCGTGCCCGATGTGGGTGCGCAGGTCGGTGACGAACCGGGGAATCGGCATGGCTCCGATCGTGCCAGCCGCGGGTGCCGGCGCACGTCCGCGCCGTTCGCTTGAGATACCTCGATGATCATGATAGTGATAATCATGTTCATTAGTTGTTGTGGGGTGTGACGCTGTCTTCCGTCGACCCGATCTGGATGGCTGCGCCGCCCGAAGTGCATTCCGCGCTGCTGAGCAGCGGACCCGGGCCCGGGGCTCTGCTCTCCGCGGCCGCAGCGTGGTCGTTGCTGAGCAGCGAGTACGCCGCGGCGGCCGACGAGCTGACCGCGCAGCTGGCATCGGTTCAGACCGGGGTGTGGCAGGGCCCGACGGCGGCGCAGTATCTGGCTGCGCACCTGCCGCACCTGGCCTGGCTGACCGGGGCCGGCGCCGACAGCGCCGCGGCGGCCGCCCAGCACGAGACCGCGGCGGCGGCTTACACCACCGCGCTGGCGGCGATGCCCACCCTGGCCGAACTGGCCGCCAACCACGCCGCCCACGCCGCCCTGGTGGCCACCAACTTCTTCGGGATCAACACCATCCCGATCGCACTCAACGAGGCCGACTACGTGCGGATGTGGGTGCAGGCTGCCACCACGATGGCCACCTATCAGGCGGTCTCCGATTCGACGGTGGCCGCGCTGCCGCGCACCGCCGCGGCGCCGCCGATCCTGAACGCCGATACCGCACCCGCCGCCGACGACGACAACCCGCTGGGCCTGCCACAGTGGCTGGTGGACGCCTTGGAGAAGCTGGGGATCGGAAACGGCCAACTCGCCCACGACCCGACCGTCTCCAACTGGCTGACCACCTTCGTCTCGGAGATCCTGAAGAACTTCGGGCTCCATTGGAACCCCGCCCAGGGCACCCTCAACGGCCACACCTACGACTTCTACACCAACGCGTTCGATCCGATGTGGTGGGTGGCCCGCGCACTCGAGCTTTTCGAGGATGGCCTGAATTTCGTCACGGACCTGATACACAATCCGCTGCAGGCCGTCCGGTGGCTGTTCAGCTGGGCGCTGTTCGACTTCCCCACGCATATCCTGCAGTTCTTCAACGCGTTCGGCCCGTCCACCGCGGCTGCGGTGGGGGCTGCATCCGCGGCCACCCCGCT
>NZ_JBYCLB010000573.1:0-1914 GCF_057473705.1 Mycobacterium sp. TH-M15
CAAGCTACTGCCGCTGATCGATTCCGACCTACTCATGGACGCTTTCGAATTAGCCTGGGCCGCACGCGAACTCGATATGCGGGCCAGCCCCTACGACCTCCGCGCCTTCGGCTATGAACCCGTGCCGATTGAAACGGCTGCCGGGCGGGCCGACTACGTGCGCGGGCAGGCCGCACTCGCGGAACGCGCGACCGTCGTGCGGACGGCGTTACTCGCGCGGTGCGAGGCATTGCTCGAGTTGGGGCAGCCGCGCACGCCCAGCACACCCACGCGCATGACTGCACCCTGCTGAGGAGAGGTGGTCGCGGACCCAACCGTCGCGCGCGCTGCCACGAATGCCCGGTAACCCGCGATGTTCCGGTCCGGGGCAGGAGGGATCAGGGATGGCGTTTGCTGCCACGTCGGGGCTGGATCGGGTTAACGGGGCCGACGGCGAACTGACCAGCTCGGCCGAGGCCGCGCGCTACATCGCCGACAGCTGTCTGGCCGACGCCCCGCTGGGACGAGTCGGACTGGAGCTCGAGGCGCATTGCTTTGACCTGCGCGAGCTGCGCCGCCGGCCGGACTGGCACGACATCACCCAGGTCGTGGAGTCGCTGCCGGAATTGCCGGGCGGAAGCGCGGTCACCGTCGAACCCGGCGGCGCGGTGGAACTGTCCGGCCCGCCCGCCGACGACGTGCTGGCGGCGATCGAGGCGATGCGCGGCGACCAGGCGGTGCTGCGCACAGCGTTTTGGCGGGCCGGGCTCGGATTGGTGCTGCTGGGCACCGACCCGCTGCGCCCGGCCCGGCGGATCAACCCGGGCGCCCGCTATCGCGCGATGGAACGGTTCTTCACCGCCAGCGGCAGCGACGCGCCCGGCGCGGCGATGATGACGTCGACGGCGGCGGTGCAGGTCAACCTCGACGCCGGACCGCGATCCGGCTGGACGGCGCGAGTGCGGCTGGCCCACGCACTGGGCCCGACCCTGATCGCCGTCGCCGCCAACTCCCCGCTACTGCGCGGACAGTTTTCCGGCTGGTGCTCGACCCGCCAGCGCATCTGGGGTCAGCTGGACTCCGCACGGTGTGGACCGTTCCTGGCCACCGGCGGCGACGACCCGGCCACTGCCTGGGCCCGCTATGCGCTCAGGGCGCCGGTGATGCTGGTTCAGGGCGCTTCCAGCGGCGCCGCCGTCCCGGTCACCCGCCGGGTGCCCTTCGCCGACTGGGCCGACCGGCGCATCCCGCTGGGCGGACGCTATCCGACCACCGCCGACCTGGACTACCACCTGACGACGCTGTTCCCGCCGGTCCGCCCCCGCGGCCGGCTGGAGATCCGCTACCTCGACGCCGTGCCCGACCACCTGTGGCCCGCGCTGGTCGGCGTCCTGGTCGTCTTGCTGGACAACCCGACTGCCGCCGACCTGGCCGCCGAAGCGGTTCAACCTGTCGCCGGGTACTGGGGCACCGCGGCCCGGGCCGGGCTGACCGACCGTCGGCTTTACCAGGCCGCCAACCGCTGCCTGGCCATCGCCGCCCACTACGCCCCCGCCGCGCTGACGGACCCGATAGCGCGGCTCGTCGGCGCCGTCGAGCAAGGGCGCTGCCCCGCCGATGAACTCGCCGACGAAGTCATCGACCGCGGCATCGCCCCGACTATCACCCGGCTGGCGTCGCGGTGAACCGGATCGGTGAGCTACGACGTTCGCACCGCGGCCTGCTGGTCGGCCTGACCGCGGTGAGCATCGGCCTGATCTCCGGCTACGACGTCACCAGCATCGGTGGCGCACTGCTGTTCATCACCGACGAGTTCAACCTGAGCGCCCACCATCAGGAACTGGTGACGGCGGCGTTGGCGGCCCGCGGCCTCGGGGGGGCCCGCGTGGCCGGTGTGCTCGCCCACCCCCAAGGACGCACAGGGTGGCGGGTTGT
>NZ_JBYCLB010000574.1:0-12742 GCF_057473705.1 Mycobacterium sp. TH-M15
GGAGGCCGGTGACTCGTTCGAGCCGCAGTACGAATCGCTGTCGACCGGGCTGGCCCGGGTCGGCAAGAGCTTGTTCGGCGAGGTGACCGCCGATACCGCCGCGCATACCGTGCTGGTAATCCTGGCGATGGGCTACGCGACCACACTCGGCCTGGCCCTGCGCTGCCGGGCGGCCACCGACTCGGTGATACCCGCGGTCGTGACCGGCGCGGCCGGGCTGTTGGCCGCCGGTGCTGCCGCGGTGGTGTGGCGGTGGTGGCCGAAGCGACTCGACATGCTCGGCGGGTTCGCCTGGCTCAGCGCGCCATTGCTGGCCGTGAGCGTGGGCGCTGCGGCCCCGGGCCCGCTCGGCGCGCCGCACCTGTTCATCACCGCTTTGTGCGGGGTGTTGTTGATCTGCGGAATCGCCGTCCTCACTCGGCGGTTCGTCAACGTTGCCGCCACCGTGGTGACGCTGTGCGCACTGGGCGGCGCGGTGGCGGCCGCCCGGATGTGGCGGCCGATGCCGGCCCAGTGGTTGGGCATGCTGACCCTCGTCGTGCTGCTCTTCCTGCTCACTTTCGCGCCGACCATCGCGCTGTGGTCCGCGCGGATCCGGCCGCCACACTTCGGCTCGATCACCGGCCGTGACCTATTTCGTCGTGGCGACGGGCTGCCGGTCGACGCGGTGACGCCGGTGGACACCGAAGAGGAGGCCGGAGCTGAGGAGGCCAACCCGGACACCACCCCGCGGGGTACACAGATCGCCGAGGCCGCCACCCGGGCCAACAACGTGCTCACCGGGATCTGCGTCGGCGCCGGATTGGCATTGCCCGCCGCGGTGTGGGCGACGCTGATGCCGGGACAGCGTCGCGGCACAGCCGCTGCGGTGCTGGCAGGGCTGTTCGTGGTGATCTATATCAGCCGGGGCCGGGCCTACGCCGACAAGCGTCAGGCGGTCGCCCTGGTCTGCGGTGCTGCGGTAGCGGTCTGCGTCGGCGTGCTGAAATACGTACTGCACGAGCCGGCCGAATCCGGTCAGGCGCTGCTCTGGGGTTCGGTCGTGCTGGTTGGGTTCGCCGCCGCGGGGCTGATCGCCGGCCTGTTGGTGCCGATCACGAAGTTCACCCCGCTGGTCCGGATGATCGTCGAATGGTTGGAGCTGGCGGCGATCATCGCGGCGCTACCGCTGGCGGCCTGGATCGGCGGCCTGTTCACCTGGGTGCGGATGCGATGACAAGACGGCTGCAACGGCTCGCATCGCTGCTGACGGTCATCTTGCTCGTCGGCATGATCGCGGACCTTCCTGTGGCGCAGCCGATTCCACCGCCCAGCATTGACCGTGACCGGGTTCCCGCGGACGGCACGCCCGGCCCGGACGAGCCGATGCGACAGGATGCCGCCTGCGCGCGTCCGATGACCGTCGCCGACCCGAACGTCGCCGTCACCGCACCGGGCTTCACGATGCTCAATATCAGCCGCGCCTGGCAGTACTCGACCGGAAACGGGGTGCCGGTCGCGGTCGTCGACACCGGTGTCAACCCCAGCCCGCGGCTGCCGGTCATCGCCGGCGGCGACTACATCATGGGCGGTGACGGACTCACCGACTGCGACGCGCACGGAACGATCGTCGCCTCGCTGATCGCCGCCGCCCCGCGCGGCCTGCCGATGCCGGCGCCGCAGCCGGTCGCCCCGGCCTTCCCGGCACCGGTGGGTGCGCCCACCGATGCCGCCCCGCCGCCCCCTGGTGGCGCCCCGCCGCCGCCCGCGCCGCCGCCCCCGCCGGTCCCGGTGACGGTGACCGTCCAACCGCCCGCGCCGCCGGCGCCGCCGCCACCGGAGTCGCCGTCGGATCAGCCGTCCAACGGCCCGGACGAGACTCCATCGCCGGACCAGCCGGACAACCCGGAGGTGCCGCCGCCCCCGCCGGACGCGCCGGACGGAGTGGTCGGGGTGGCCCCGCACGCGGTGCTGATCTCCATCCGGCAGTCCTCCCGGGCCTACTCACCGGAGCACCCCACCCGCGACGCCGACCTGCACAAGAAGGCCGGCACGCTGGCGACGCTGGCCAGCGCCATCGTGCATGCGGCGAACCTGGGCGCCAAGGTGATCAACGTCAGCGTTACCGCCTGCGTGTCGGCCGCCGACCCACTCGACCAGGCGGCGATCGGCGCGGCGGTGTGGTACGCGGCCACCGTCAAGGACGTGGTGGTGGTGGCGGCGGCCGGCAACGACGGTGAGGACGAGTGCGCGCAGAACCCGTCGTTCGACCCGCTGGATCCGACCGACCCGCGGGACTGGCACCAGGTGGTCACCGTCTCGTCGCCGTCCTGGTTCTCCGACTACGTGCTGTCGGTGGGCGCGGTGGACAACACCGGTGCGCCGCTGATTAAGAGCCTGGCCGGCCCGTGGGTGGCGGCGGCGGCACCGGGGGTCGGGATCATGGGGTTCTCGCCGGAGACCGGCGAGCCGGTCAACGCGCATTCGCCGCGCCGCGCCGGGGAGAAGCCGGCGTCGTTCTGGGGTACCAGCTTCTCGGCGGCTTACGTCAGCGGTGTGGTCGCGCTGGTGCGGGCCAAGTACCCGGGGCTCTCGGCCCACCAGGTGGTCAACCGGATTCTGCAAACCGCGCACAACCCGCCGCGGGGGGTGGACACCCAGGTCGGCTACGGGGTGGTCGACCCGGTGGCTGCGCTGACCTTCGACGTCCCCCCGGGTGATCGGGTCGCGCCGGGTGCGGAGAGCCGGCTGATCGTACCGGCGCCGCCGCCACCGCCGCCGGATCATCGGGCACGCTCCTTCGCGCTGGTGTTCGCCGGCGTCGTCGCGGGCGCTGTGGCGCTGGCCGTGCTCATCTCCCGGGCTCGGCGGGCGCGGCCGCGATGAGCAGGTCGACCAGGTTGGCGGTGGTCGTCGGGGTGCTGGCGGCGGGGCTGATCGGCTGGACCGTCGCCGACTACCGGGGCGCCGCTGTCGGGCTGACGCTCGGGATACTGTTCGGCATCGCCCGCTGGCGCCGCCGTCAGTTTTGGTCCTGGTTGGCGTTGTGGGCACGCCGGCGCCGGCCGCTGGTGCTGCGGGAGCCGATCACGGTGGCCAATGACCGCGCCGGCGGCGGTGTCAGATACCAGGACGGCATCGCGGTCGTCGCGGTGCAGCTGCTCGGCAAAGCACACCGGCCTACGCTGTTCACCGGCTCCACGGCGACCGAGACCGACAACGTGGTCGACATTGGGGAGCTGCGGCCGCTGCTGCGGCAGAGCCTGGGTTTGAGCATGGAATCGCTGAGTGTGGTCAGCGCGGGCGCGCGACGGCGCAGCGTGGGTGACTACCCGCGGGTCTACGACACGTTGATCGGCACCCCGCCGTATGCCGGCCAGCGGGAGACCTGGCTGATCGCCCGGATCGGCGCGCTGGACAACGTCGAGGCGCTGCAGTGGCGCAGCTCGGTGGGCACGGCCGCGCTGGCGGCCGGCCAGCGGATCAGCGCGGCGCTGCGACAGCGCGGAATTCGCGCCCGGGTCGCGACGGCCACCGACATCGTGGAGATGGAGCGACGGTTTGCCGGGTCGGCGTTGGACGACGCGACCAACCGGCGCTGGCGTTCGGTGCGCAGCGAGAACGGCTGGTTGACCAGCTACGGGTATCGCCCCGCTGACGTCACCACCGACAAGCTGGCGCAGGCATGGTCGCTGCATGTCGACGGGATCATCCAGAACATCACCCTGTTCCCGGACGGAACCGCGACCGCGGCGGTGACGGTCCGCACCGCTCAGCCGCCGACCGCACCGCCGCTGGTGCTGCTGCAGCCACTGCCCGGGGAGCAGACGTTGGCGGTGGCGGCGAGCTGCTGTGGGCCGTTGCCGGATCTGCGCGGGGTGTCCAGGGGCGCGCTGGCCGGGACCCTGGTCGTTCCGGTCGGCCCGTCGGGGGTGCTGCTCGGCAAGGTCGGCGCCGGGAACCGACTGATGCTGCCGTTGGACGATCCCGGGGAGCTGAGTCGGGTGCACATCGCCGCGGAGGACCATCTGGCGAAGCGGATCGTGGTGCGGCTGGCCGGGGCGGGAGACCGGATCACCGTGCACACCCGCGACCCGCAGCGGTGGGCAAGTGTCCGGATGCCCGATATCGTCGTGACCGGCGCGCCTCGCCCCGCCGCCGGAACCACCGTGAGTGTCATGGACGGTACCCTGGCGCCGACCCCACGGCCGAACACGGTGATCTCGATCGGCGAGCCCGGGGCGCCCCAGCCCAGAGTGGTCGACGTGCTGATGACCCAGACCGATCCGGCCACCCTGGAGGTGAGGTCCGGAGGGCAGATGCACAGGGTGGAGGTCGAGTTGTTCCGCGCCGAGAACCGCTACGTATCGTCGGAGACGATGACCCCGATCACCCCGACAACTCGTACCCGCCGGGGCACCGCTGAGCTGGAACCGGTGGACTAGACCATGACAAGCAGCACGATGACCGTGGTGGCGCGAAAGCGCTTCGACCAGGCGATGATGCTGTTCAACGCCAGTCCGCGAGACCTGGACGGCGCCAGAACACAGTTCCGGCAGGCGACCGAGGTCGACCCCTCGATGGCCGATGCCTGGCTGGGCCGGGTGGCGGCCGGCGACGAGGGGCTGGCCACGCTGCAGGAGCTGTACGCCTACGGATCGCGGCTGCACCGGGAGACCAATCGGACCGGCGCCCAGCTGTCGGCGGCGATCAAGGCGGGTCCGTATCTGTCGATCCTGGTGACCGAGGCCTCGCACGCGGGGCTCGCCCTGGCCAGTGCGCTCATCGACGACGGTCAGTACGAGAAAGCCGATGCGCTGCTGGAGGATGCGACGCTACTGGACAGCTGGGAGAACCACCAGTGGCAGCAGTACGTCCGGGCGTATCTGATGTTCGCCACCCAGCGCTGGCCGGACGTGATCGCCACCGCCGCCACCGTGTTGCCACCGCAGGCGATCATCATGTCCGCGGTGACGGCGGCGACCAATGCGCTGGCCGCGCATGCCGCGGCGCATCTCGGCCAGGCGCGGGTGGCGCTGGACTGGGCGGACCGGGTCGAGCTGCGCACCGGCCACGGCTTCCCGACCGAAACGATGAAGCGCCCGGGCGTCGACACCGCGGTGACCGCGATAGATCCGGCCGAATTCCCGCTGGTCGCAGCGGATCTGGCCTATGTGCGAGGGATGGCGCACCGACTCCTCGGCGAGCAGGACAAGGCCGAGGTCTGGTTGTCCAAAGCGACGATCAACGGGGCGCTGATCGAGGCCGCCAAACAGGCGCTGGCCGATCCCACGCTGAATCTGACGGTCACCGACGAGGACGCGATCAACAGCCGCGCCGACAAGTGGGATGTGGGCACCGAGCGGCCCGAGAAGGAGCGTCACGAGGAAGAGAACCGGGAGCGGCGCGACGAACTGCTTGCCGAGGGCCGGGCGCTGCTCGACAACCAGGTCGGGCTGGCCGAGGTGAAGCGTGCCGTCGCCGAGCTCGAGGACCAGATCGAGGTTCGCGGCCTGCGGTTGGCCGCCGGGTTGCCGGTGACCAACCAGACCAACCACATGCTCCTGGTGGGCCCGCCCGGCACCGGTAAGACCACCACCGCCGAGGCGCTCGGCAAGATCTACGCCGGGTTGGGCATCGTGCTGCACCCGGAGATCATCGAGGTGAAACGGGCCGACTTCTGCGGCGAGCACATCGGCGCGTCCGGACCGAAGACCAACGAGCTGATCGGTCGTTCGCTGGGCCGGATCCTATTCATGGACGAGTTCTACTCGCTGGTGGAGCGCCACCACGACGGGCGGCCGGACATGATCGGGATGGAGGCGGTGAACCAGCTGCTGGTCGCGCTGGAGGTGCACCGCTTCGACTTCTGCTTCATCGGTGCGGGGTATGAGAAGGAGATCGACGAATTCCTCACCGTGAACCCCGGTTTGGCGGGCCGGTTCAACCGGAAGCTGCGGTTCGAGTCGTATTCGCCGGACGAGCTGGTGGAGATCGCTGTCCGGTACGGAAAGCCGCGCGCCACGGTCATCGAGCCGGCTGCTGCCGAGGCGCTGCGGGCCGCCTGCGCGATGCTGCGCACCTACCGGGCACCGGACGGCACGCACGGGGTGGACGTCATGCAGAACGGCCGGTTCGCGCGCAACGCCATCGAACGTGCCGAGCGGCTGCGCGATTCACGGGTGGCCGCCCAGCACCGCAGCGAACAGGGCTCGGTCACCGTCGAGGACCTGGAGACACTTCGCACCCCGGACGTCATCGCGGCGGTGACCGACGCCTGCGCGGAGAAGCACGTGCCGATCACGCTGTGACGAACAGGGCCTGCGCTACCTGGTGAGCCGAAGCAGCAGCCACAGCAACCCACCGCAGGCGATGCCGATCTCGGTGAACAGCAGACCAAACCAGACCGATTGCCCGAGCGCGAGCAGCACCGGGCCGCCGACCACAAAGCCGATGATCGTCAGCAGCGCGAAGAAGATCCCGATCTTCATCGACAGCGGCCAGCGCTCGGTGAAGCCCAGCAGCCCGGCGGCCAGCCGGATCAGGTCACGTCCCGCTGCGGAGTTGAGCTGATAGTCGACGACCGGCTCGATCCGGCCGAGGTTCGACAGCGCCCAGATCTTCTCCCGGTCGAATGTGACGACGCGGCCGGTCTGGTTCTGCCACGAGGCGGTCAGTCGGGGAACGCCGGCGACCCAGGCCACCCGGTCTGCGAGTCGGTGATGGCGAAGCGGGCGCCGGGTTCGGCGACCCGCCAGCGGAATGTCTCGGTCAGTCCGGCGCGGTTGAACAGCCCCCACCAGCGGGCGTCGGAGAGGTCAAGCCGCAGGTCGAAGCCGTTCTCGGTGTCGCCGATTGTGTAGGGCGTGGCGTGCAACGCGGCGGCCGCCGCGTCCCGAAACTCACTCAACGTGCCCGTCCCCCGCTTGGCCGCCGGCGCCCGCCGGCCGGGCCGCGAAGTGCTGCGCGACGATCGCGGCGATCTGCAGGAACCTGGCCCGGGTGGTCGGCGCCATCTCGCCGGTGACGTCGATCACCCCGCCGGGGCGCAGGTGCGGATCGAACGGGACCTCGATCACCGGCTGGCCGTGCCGGAGGAACTGGCCGGTGAGCACCGATCGGGTCCGCTTGTCGGCATGCCCGTCGGAGTCGTTGATCACCACCACGGTGCGCCCCAACAGCGCCCGCTCTCCACGGTCGGCCAGCCACTCCAGCGTCTTGGCGGCGGCGGCGGCGCCGTCCGCCCACGGTGAGGAGACCACCACCAGGGCGTCCAGGTCACGCAGCGCCTCCTGGGTGACCGCGGCGTCCATCGTCGAGCCGCAGTCGATGACGGAGATGGCGAAATGGTGGTCCAGGCGCAGCGCGGCCTCCCGGTAGAGGGCGGCGTCGAGCACCCGCCGGCTCCCGGTGGCCGACTCGCCGGCCAGCACGTACAGCCCGGCGGCGTTGGCGCCGATCCGGGCGCGGAGATCGGTGAACGACTCCAGACCCCGGTCGGCGGCGAGCTCCCAGTAGGACGTTCGCGCGTACGGGTCGAGCCGGCTGGCCAGCCGGCCGAACGCGGGGTCGGCGTCGACGGCGACCACGCGGTCGTTGGGCCGCAACAGGGCGAACAGTGAGCCGATGCTGGCGGCCACGGTGGTCTTGCCGACGCCGCCCTTGCCGAGTACCCCGACCTTGTACCGGCCGGGCCAGACCGAACCGATCGCCGCCCGGTGCGCCTCCTCGGCCCGCTCCGCGTGTGACGGGCCCAGGTTGACCAGCCCGACCGTGGTGACCAGCACAGCGCGCCGCCAGCCGCGGGTGGGTCGCAGCCGGCGCCGGCCGGGCTGCGGCGGGGCCGGGCCGCCCGGGACGCCGGACGGCGGGTACCAGGCCCGTTCCCGGTGGAAGTCGGGACCCTGGGTCATGGTGGTCTCCTTAACGGGCAGGCCGTGTCTGCGTTGCCACCCGGTCAGCCGGTTAACAGATCTAGCCGATCAGCTACTACCATCGACAACATTGGCATGTCAGGCGCGTCTTGACATATCGTTTTACGATCCGCTGAGGCCTGATCCGGCGGTTCCGGCTGACGCGGGGACACCGTTCAGCGCCGCACGGACTTATCCGGTTGATCAGCTCGCTGGGGGCCGGCGACGGATGGCGGTACCGGCGGCACAGCCCACCGGATGTTGCGAAGAGTTGGGCGAAGGGTCAGGTCAGGAATGTCGGCCAAGCGGGTCGGGCTGTATAACTCCGCGTTCGAGCACGACGCGTGCGGGGTCGCCATGGTGGTCGACATCCATGGCCGGCGCAGCCGGGACATCGTGGACAAGGCGATCACCGCGCTGGTGAACCTCGACCATCGCGGCGCGGCCGGAGCCGAGCCGCACAGTGGTGACGGCGCCGGCATCATGATCCAGGTTCCGGACCGGTTCCTGCGCACGGTGTGCGATTTCACCCTGCCCGAAGCGGGCAGCTACGCGACCGGCATCGCCTTCCTGCCGCAGTCGTCGAAGGAAGCGGCGGTGGCCTGCGCCGCGGTGGAGAAGATCATCGAGGCCGAAGGGCTGCAGGTGCTGGGCTGGCGGGACGTCCCGGTCGACGAGTCGTCGCTGGGTGCGCTGGCCCGCGACGCGATGCCGACGCTCCGGCAGCTGTTCATCGGTGGTGCGTCCGGGATGGATCTGGAGCGCCGGGCCTACGTGGTTCGCAAACGCGCCGAGCACGAGCTCGGCAGCAAGGGCCCCGGGCAGGACGGTCCGGGACGCGAGACCGTCTACTTCCCAAGCCTCTCCGGTCGGACGCTGGTTTACAAGGGCATGTTGACCACGCCGCAGCTCAAGGCGTTCTACCGTGATCTCGCCGACGACCGGCTGGAGAGTGCGCTGGGCATCGTGCACTCCCGGTTCTCCACCAACACCTTCCCGTCCTGGCCGCTGGCGCACCCGTTCCGGCGTATCGCCCACAACGGCGAGATCAACACGGTGACCGGCAACGAGAACTGGATGCGCGCCCGCGAGGCGCTGATCCGCACCGACCTGTTCGGCTCCGCCGGCGACCTCACCAGCGCCGAGAAGCTGTTCCCGATCTGCACGCCGGACGCATCGGACACCGCACGCTTCGACGAGGTGCTCGAGCTGCTGCACCTGGGTGGCCGCAGCCTGCCGCACGCGGTGCTGATGATGATCCCGGAGGCGTGGGAGCGGCACGAGAGCATGGACCCGGCCCGGCGCGCCTTCTACGAGTACCACGACTCGCTGATGGAGCCGTGGGACGGCCCGGCGTCGATGACGTTCACCGACGGCACCGTGGTGGGCGCGGTGCTGGACCGCAACGGCCTGCGGCCGTCCCGAATCTGGGTCACCAGCGACGGTTTGGTGGTGATGGCCTCCGAGTCCGGGGTGCTCGACCTCGACCCGGCGACCGTGGTGCGCCGGCTGCGGTTGCAGCCCGGCCGGATGTTCCTGGTGGACACCGCGGCGGGCCGGATCGTCTCCGACGACGAGATCAAAGCGGAGCTGGCGGCCGAGCAGCCGTACCAGCGGTGGATCCAGAACGGCCTGATCCCGATCGAGGACCTGCCGGCCGGGGACTACGCCCCGATGTCGCATCACCGGATCGTGCTGCGCCAGCTGATGTTCGGCTACAGCTACGAGGAGCTGAACCGGTTGGTGGCGCCGATGGCGGTTTCCGGCGCCGAGCCGATCGGGTCGATGGGCAGCGACACCCCGATGGCGGCGCTCTCCAACCGGCCGCGGATGCTGTTCGACTACTTCCAGCAGATGTTCGCGCAGGTCACCAACCCGCCGTTGGACGCCATCCGGGAGGAGGTGGTGACCAGCCTGCAGGGTGCCGTCGGACCCGAGGGCGACCTGCTCAACCCGGATGAGAACTCGTGCCGGCAGATCGTGCTCTCCCAGCCGATCCTGCGCAACGAGGAGCTGGCCAAGCTGGTCGGTCTGCGGCCGGACGCCGACGTCGGCGGGCGTCGGCACGGGATGAGCACCAGCGTCATCCGCTGCCTGTACCCGGTCGCCGAGGGCGGGGAGGGGCTCCGCCGGGCGCTGGAGGACGTTCGCGCCCGGGTCTCGGCGGCCATCGACGGTGGCGCCCGGATGATCGTCGTCTCCGACCGGGAGTCCGACGAGACGTTGGCGCCGATCCCGTCGCTGCTGGCGACCGCGGCGGTCCACCACCACCTGGTGCGGGAGCGGACCCGGACCCAGGTCGGCCTGGTGGTGGAGTCCGGGGATGCCCGCGAGGTGCATCACATGGCGGCGTTGCTCGGCTTCGGCGCCGCGGCGGTCAACCCGTACCTGGCGCTGGAGTCGGTCGCCGACATGCTCGACCGGGGTGCGCTGTCCGGCGCCCCGGCGGATCTGGATCACGAAGGCGCGCTGCGCAACTACGTCAAGGCCGCCGGCAAGGGCGTGTTGAAGGTGATGTCCAAGATGGGCATCTCGACTCGGGCGTCCTACACCGGTGCCCAGCTGTTCCAGGCGGTCGGCCTCTCCCAAGATCTGCTCGACGAGTACTTCACCGGGATGACGTGCGCGATCGGCGGAATCACCCTGGACGACATCGCCGCCGACGTGGCCGCCCGCCACGAGCTGGCGTTCCTGGACCGCCCGGGCGAGCGTGCCCACCGCGAGCTCGAGGTGGGCGGGGAGTATCAGTGGCGGCGGGAGGGCGAGTACCACCTGTTCAACCCGGAGACCGTCTTCAAGCTGCAGCACTCCACCCGCACCGGCCAGTACGCGACCTTCAAGGAGTACACCCAGCTGATCGACGACCAGAGCGAGCGGCTGGCGACGCTGCGCGGGTTGTTGAAGTTCCGCGCCGGGCTGCGTCCGCCGGTCCCGCTGGACGAGGTGGAGCCGGCCAGTGAGATCGTCAAACGCTTCTCGACCGGCGCGATGAGTTACGGGTCGATCTCCGCCGAGCAGCACGAGACGCTGGCCATCGCGATGAACCGACTCGGTGCCCGGTCGAACTCCGGCGAGGGTGGCGAGCATGCCAGCCGGTACGACCGGGACCCGAACGGCGACTGGCGGCGCAGCGCGATCAAGCAGGTCGCCTCCGCGCGGTTCGGAGTGACCTCGCACTACCTGACCAACTGCAGCGACATCCAGATCAAGATGGCGCAGGGCGCCAAACCTGGTGAGGGCGGCCAGCTTCCGGGTAACAAGGTCTACCCGTGGATCGCCGAGGTGCGGCACGCCACCCCCGGCGTCGGGCTGATCTCGCCGCCGCCGCACCACGACATCTACTCGATCGAGGACCTCAAGCAGCTCATCCACGATCTGAAGAACGCCAACCCGGAAGCGCGCATCCACGTCAAGTTGGTGGCCGAGAACGGGGTGGGGACGGTTGCCGCCGGGGTATCCAAGGCGCACGCCGACGTGGTGTTGATCTCCGGGCACGACGGTGGCACCGGGGCCGCCCCGCTGACCTCGTTGAAGCATGCCGGCGCGCCCTGGGAGCTGGGCCTGGCCGAGATGCAGCAGACATTGCTGCTCAACGGTTTACGCGACCGCATCGTGGTGCAGGCCGACGGCCAGCTGAAGACCGGGCGAGATGTGATCATCGCCGCCCTGCTCGGCGCCGAGGAGTTCGGCTTCGCCACCGCGCCGCTGGTGGTGTCCGGTTGCATCATGATGCGGGTCTGCCACCTGGACACCTGCCCGGTGGGCGTCGCCACCCAGAATCCGGTGCTGCGCGAACGGTTCACCGGAACCCCCGAGTTCGTCGAGAACTTCTTCCTGTTCGTCGCCGAGGAGGTTCGGGAGTACTTGGCGCAGCTGGGCTTCCGGACCCTGGTCGAGGCGGTCGGGCAGGTGAACGCGCTGGACACGACGCTTGCCCGGGCGCACTGGAAGGCGCACAAGCTGGACCTGTCGCCGGTGCTCTACGAGCCGGAGTCGCCGTTCATGAACCAGGATCTGTACTGCAGCTCCAGCCAGAATCACGGGCTGGACAAGGCGCTGGACCAGCAGTTGATCACGATGAGCCGGGCGGCGCTGGATTGCGGGACGCCGGTCAGCTTCACCAGCGCGATCTGCAACGTCAACCGTACCGTCGGAACCATGCTCGGCCATGAGGTCACCAAGGCATATGGAGCACAGGGGCTGCCGGACGACACCATCGACATCACCTTCACCGGGTCGGCGGGCAACAGCTTCGGCGCGTTCGTCCCGAAGGGGATCACGCTGCGGGTCTACGGCGACGCCAACGACTACGTCGGCAAGGGTCTGTGCGGCGGGCGGATCGTGGTGCGCCCGGCCGAAGACGTGCCGACCGGGTACGCCGCCGAGGAGAACATCATCGCCGGCAATGTGGTCCTGTTCGGCGCCACCAGCGGTGAGGCGTTCCTGCGTGGGGTGGCCGGCGAGCGGTTCGCGGTCCGCAACTCCGGCGCCCACACGGTGGTCGAGGGGGTCGGCGACCACGGCTGCGAGTACATGACCGGGGGCAAGGTCGTGGTGCTGGGTCCGACCGGGCGCAACTTCGCGGCCGGCATGTCCGGCGGGATCGCCTACGTCTACGACCCGGACCGGCGGCTGGTGGCCAACCTCAACACCGAGATGGTGGGCCTGGACCCGTTCGACGAGGACGACCTGACCTGGCTGCGGGGCATCCTGCAGGCGCACGAGACCGTTACCGGGTCGACGGTGGCGGCCCGCATCCTGGCCGACTGGCCGGAGCAGCAGCGGCATTTCGTCAAGGTGATGCCGCACGACTACAAGCGGGTGCTCGCCGCGATCGCCGACGCGGAGGC